>NZ_DLSO01000139.1:0-21616 GCF_002500165.1 Gordonia sp. UBA7860
CAGACCATCTGACACCCCCCGCGCGCGGGACGGAGGGGCTCCATCACAATTCCCGGCGGGCGAACCAGCTGCCGTTGCAGCATAGCGCAGCCGTCTCGTCGTCATCCTGACCGTTGTGACCCAGGAGACGACCATCGCCATGAATCCGCGAACCCCAACGGTTCCGAACCAACTAGGTGACTGAACAAACGAACACGACGTATCTCATCACCGGTGCAGGCAGCGGCTTCGGTAAGGAGGTCGCACTGCGCCTCGCCGAGCGAGGCCACGACGTCATCGCAGGCGTCGAGATCATCGCGCAGGTCAACGTCCTGCGCGCCGAGGCGAAGGAACGCGGCGTCGACCTCCGCGTGGAGAAGCTCGACGTCACCGATGAAGGAGATCGGGACAAGGCCGCACAGTGGGACGTCGACGTCCTGCTGAACAACGCGGGCATCTCCGAGGGCGGGTCGTCGGTGGACATTCCCGCCGCGAACATCAGGAGGCAGTTCGAGGTCAACGTCTTCGGGCCGATCCTGCTGACCCAGCCGATCGCGAAGGCCATGGTGGCCAAGGGTGGCGGCAAGATCGTGTTCATGTCGTCGGTCGCGGGCCTCACCGTCGATCCGTTCACCGGCGCCTACGCCGGGTCGAAGCACGCCGTCGAGGCGTTCGCCGACGCACTCGATCAAGAGCTCAGCGAATACGGAATCACGGTGGCGACGATCAACCCCGGACCATTCCTGACCGGCTTCAACGACACGATGTTCGAGGCATGGAAGTCGTGGGAAGACGATCCGTCGACCCGACTCTTCGATTACGAGAAGCTCTCGTTTCCGCATGAGCAGTTCGACCCGGAAGAAGTCATCGAGGTCACCCTCGACGTGCTCACCGGCAGCGACACCGACTACCGACACGTGCTTCCCGCCCACACGGTGGACGACATCAAGTCGCAGGTGTCGGCGTTGTGGGACCGCACGCTCAACGACGGCAAGCGTCCCGACCTGGTCCAGACCGCCTACGACATCTCGCCCTACACTCCGGTCAGCGGAGACGCGTGAGCCGTCCGAGCATCCGAGCGCGCAGCCTCAGCTCCCGCGATACGTCGAATACGAGTATGGGCTCAGCAGCACCGGTACGTGATAATGCCGGTTCGGGTCGTCGACGGTGAAGCAGATGTCGATCTGCGGGTAGAAGCCGACAATTCCGTTGGCGCCGAACCAATCCGCCGTCGCGAACACGAGGTGGTAGGTGCCTGGCGCGAGCGGGTCGACGTTGACCTGTGAGATGCGACCGTCGCTGTCGGTGGTGCCGGATGCCAGTTGTTCGCCGTCGACGTCGCGCAGCGCGATGGACATGCCGACGGCCGGCGCACCGGTGACGGCGTCGAGGACATGGGTGGACAGACCGGTCATGAGGTCAGCCTAGTCGTCGACGAATTCGATAGCAGGCGTCAACATCCGTTGCAGCCGACTGCGATTGATCTTCGCGAGCTCCATGCGCAGGACGCGCCGTTCGGTCGGCGCGTCGTTGCGAATGCGCTCCTTGAGGATGGCGAGTAGCTCCTCCGCGGGGCGTCCGTTGGCGAACACGAGGTAGACGTGTCCGAACTTCTCGTCGTACTCCTTGTTGAGCTGTTTGAGCTCGGCGAGCACCTCGGGGTCGGCGCCTGCGACCCCGGACTGTTCCCTGCTCGACGAGGCGTTGTCGGGGCGGTCACCGATGCGGGGGTGCCCGGACAGCGCCTCGTCGAGGTCGGATTCGGTCAGCTCGGCGAGTATCAGATCGGCGTACTCCAACAGCGCGTCGTCGTCGACGAACGGGCGCGCCTTGGCGACGCGCAACGCCCAGATCGACGAGCTACAGCACTCATAGAGGGTGCCGATCGCTTGTCGCTCGGACAGCTCGTTGAAACTGGGCAGACCTCGCCAATCGACTCGTCGCACGCGGTCAGCCTACGAGAGCTCTGGCTGCCGGCTGAATCGAGCCGACGTCAGTGGGTTGGCGTCGGCCACCAGATCGTCGAACCGGTGGTTGGCGATCTTCGCGATCTCGATGAGGGCGAAGGACTTCTCCGAGGTCTCGGAGTTGTCCATGCGCGCCCAGCCGTTGCGCAGCACGCGGTCGTAACGCTCGGCCTCCTGTGCGTCGATGACCAGCGGGAACCCGAAGTGCTCCTTGTACGCCTTCGCGAGGTCGACGACGTTCTCGTGCTCGGTCTCCTCCAGATGTGACAGCCCCTTGTGATCGACGGCGGTCAACTCTCCGATCTCGTCTTCGGCTCCGAGATCGGGGAAGGCCTGAATGAGCTGGAGTTGCTCTTCATCGCTACCGGTCAGCATGGCCTCCTGGAAGGCGCTGCGCAGATCGTGAACGTCTTCGAACGGACGCTGCTCGTAGGCGCGTTCGACCACCCAGTCGACGTTCTGCACGAGGCCGCCGAACGTCTCGTTGAACTCGACGAAACTCATCTTGTTCACCGCGTCGAGTGTGATCGCACCGCGGCCCGCGACCGCTGGGCCGCGTCGTCCGATGTGGAAGAACAAGAGGTTCAACAGAACTGCGGTGATCGCGCCCATGGTGATGCCCGTTGAGAACGGGATCTGCAAGATCATGTTGGGCATCGACTGGTCGACGCCGGGCAGCGCGGGAACATCGACGTGTGCGCCGCCCTTCTCGATGACGGTGGTCGGGGTCGACGACTGCGAGAACTGCACGTAGAGCGCGACTGCCAGCGAGGTTGCCGCGATGATGAGGTTGCGGTGATCGGTGAAGTCGACCGACGTGAGCGTCTGGATTCCCACGATGGCCACGGTCGCGAACATGATGAGCGCAGCGCCACCGAGGACCGGGGCCGGAATCGACTCGACGATCTTCGCGAGCTTGGGCAGGCAGCCCAGGATGATCATGATGACGCCTGCACACGCGACAACCCAGCGGCTCTTGACGCCTGTCAGGCGCACCAGGCCGACGTTCTCGGAGAACGCCGTGTAGGGGAACGAGTTGAAGATGCCGCCGAAGATGGTGGCGACGCCGTCGGCACGAACACCCGCTGCGACGTCTTCCTTCTTGATGCGTTTGCCGACGATCTCGCCCGTGGCGAAGATCGATCCGGTCGATTCCACGGCGACCACCATCAGGACGACGATCATCGACACGATGGCCACGAGATCCCACCTCGGCGCGCCGAAGGCGAACGGCGGTGTGAAGCCGAGCCATGCTGCCTCGCCGACCGAACTGAACGTGGCGTCGCCGCAGAGCCAGGCGACGAAAGTGCCGACGACCAAACCGAGGAGCACCGCGATCGTGGCCATGAAACCGCGGAAGAAGCGCTGCATCAACACGATCAGCAGAATGGTGCCGAGCGTGTAGCAGACCCACTTCCAGTTGGCGTTGTCGTGCAGATGCTCGGCCGGGTTGGTCACCGCGTCACCGGCACCGACAGGGATCAGGCACACGCCGATGATCGTGATCAGGGTGCCGGTGACCACCGGTGGTAGGAAGCGGATCAGCTTCGCGAAGAACGGGGCGATGAGGAAGGTGAACACACCGGCCGCGATCACCGCGCCGTAGACGGTCTGCAGACCGACGCGACCGCCGCCGTGTTGATTGGCGATTTGGATGACCGGGGCGAGCGTGGCGAACGTGATGCCCTGGAGCAGCGGCAGACGCACGCCGATCTTCCAGATACCGACCGACTGCAGCAGCGATGCGATGCCGCAGGTGAAGAGGTCGGCCGTGATGAGCATCGTCAGTGCGTCGGAGTCGAGTTTGATCGCGCGGGCGATCAGCAGCGGCACGAGGACCGCACCCGCATAGAACGCGACGACATGCTGTGCACCGAGCGCGACGATTTTGCCGGGAGGCGGCACCTGATCGACGGGGTGTACGCGCTTGCGCTTCTTCGCCGGCGGGGACGCCGGCGTCGCCTCGGTTGTCATGATCGCCTCCAACGGATGGTGGTGTTCCGAGCACACGAATATGGCGCCGATGCGCGAACGGATGCGCGTCAGCAGATAGATAGTGGACCCGCGCGCGACTTCTCGCGCAGCGACGAGCGCACGTTTCCGCGAGGTTAAAACGGAGATCTCGGACAGGCGACTACGATCGGCTTCCGTGAACATCGCACGCGTCGACGACACGGACCGCCCCGATGATGCCGGCGGCGACCCGGTGGTTGGCGTGGTACTCGCCGCGGGCGAGGGGCGTCGCTATGGAATTCCGAAAATTCTTGCAGCGCACGGGGATTGGCTCAACGGGGCGGTGTCGGCGCTGGCCGATGGCGGGTGCGACGACGTGGCCGTGACGATGGGTGCGGCGGTGGTCGGCGCCCCCGCTGGTGCTGCGACGATCCGGGTCGGCGACTGGGCGGACGGGCTGTCGGCGAGTGTGCGCGCGGCTCTCGCGTGGGCGCGCGAGAAAGGCGATGTGGCAGGCGTGGTTTTACATGTTGTTGACATGCCGGACGTCGGCGCCGATGTGGTTGCGAGGGTGCTGAGGCAGGCGGGAAGTCGACGAGATGCCGTGGTACGCCCGAGGTATCGGGACGTCCCGGGACATCCGGTCTATCTCGGAGCCGACCACCTTGCGGGAGTGCTTGATTCGTTGAACGGCGATGTCGGCGCCGCGGCATATCTGCGCGCGCACGCCGACATCGTCGAGACCATTGATTGTGCCGACCTGGCGTCGGGACGCGACATCGACGAGCCGTAGCGCCAAGCGGTCACCGATCTCAGGCAGGCTGCTCCTGCTTGGGGTAGGTGTAGAACCCCTCGCCGCTGGCCATGCCGAGCTTGCCCTTGTCGATGTAATTCTGCTTGAGCCACGCGCCGAGGTGGCGGTTGCCCTGATCGCCGTTCATCAGGATGTTGTACGGCGTCATCAGTCCGACGACGTCGTAGATCTGGAACGGTCCCAGCGGCGATCCGGTGGCGATGCGCCAGGTCTTGTCCACATCCTGCGGATCGGCGTAGCCGCCTGCGGCGAGTTCGAGGGCCGCGTTGAGGAACGGGATCAGCAGCGAATTGAGAACGTAGCCCGCCTTCTCCTTGTGGATCTGGATGGGCACCATTCCGATCTCGTCGGCGAACTTCACCACCTTGTCGTAGACCGCGGGGTCGGTGTCCTTGGTGCCCATGATCTCGGCGGTGTTGAACTGCCAGACCCGGTTGGCGAAGTGCAGTGCGAGGAACTTGTCCGGGCGGCCCGTCGACGATTCGAGGTCGCTCGGGAGCAGCGACGACGAGTTGGTTGCGAAGACTGTGTCCTTCGGCGCGAGTTCGTTGAGCTTGCGGTAGGTGTCCTGCTTGAGTTCGAGGATTTCGGGTACCGCTTCGATGATCAGTTGGGACTGAGCGGCTTTCGCGAGGTCGTCGGTGAGGGTGATGCGCTTGCGCGCCGCCTCCGCTGCGCCGTCGGCGGCACCGGGCACCTCACGCTTGTAGGTCTCGACGAGTTCGTCGTATCGCTTCGACGCCGCGTCGAGAGCCTGCTGATTGATGTCGTAGGACGTGACGTCGATTCCCTTGTATGCGGTCTGGAATGCGATCTGAGATCCGAGTACGCCCGCACCGAGCACCGTGACTGTGGAGAACTCTGCCATCGTGAACCATCTCCTGTAGGTCGTTACTTCCCCTACAACTCAACGTACTCGCGCACGCATCGACGAGGAGTTGATGCTCGTCACGTCTGCGGTTCGGTCATCGTGACGCCGAGTGCTCCCGTGGCGAATCGGGCAACGACCGGATACGCGGCAGCGAGCGCGTCGTCGTATCCGTCACGGGCATGTCCGACGACGCTCGCGCGATCGGCGTCGAGAACTACCGACACGGTTGCCACGAGCTCGCCCGTCGTCGGCTCACAGAGTGCCCAGGTGAACAACGACTCGTCGGCCCAACCCGAATCTACCTGCCGCACATAGGCTTCGGGATCGTCGACGCCCAGGTCGCGTAGTGCCGCGGCGTCGGAGATCCGCTCGTCGTCGCGGACTCCGCGCAGGTACCAGGCGCCCGCGTTGATCTCGATCGGTTCCATCGGACCTCCTCGAAACGCAGTCGGGCCCGACCGCATGGTGGGGCCCGACTGGATGGATGGTGAGTGGCTACTTGATCTCGAGCAGCACGGTGCCCTGGGTGACGGCTGCGCCCGCCTCGATGGCGAGGCCGGTCACGACACCGTCTTTGTGTGCGGTTACCGGGTTCTCCATCTTCATCGCCTCGAGCACCACGACGAGGTCGCCTGCGGAGACCTCCTGGCCCTCCTCGACGGCGATCTTGACGACGGTGCCCTGCATGGGCGCGGCAACCGAGTCGCCGGACGCGGCAGCACCGGCCCCCTTGCTGCGTGTGCGCGGCTTGGGCTTCTTGCGGACGACACCATTGCTCGACGACCCTCCGCCGAGCGCGAGATCGCCGGGCAGTGAGACCTCGACGCGGCGGCCACCGACCTCGACGACCACCTTCTGCCGCGGCGCCGAATCGTCCTCTTCGATGGCTGCGCCACCGGTGTAGGGCTCGATCGGGTTGTCCCAGTCGGTCTCGATCCACTTGGTGTAGACGTCGAACGTCTCGACGCCGTTCTCATCGGTGTGGCCGACGAAAGCGGGGTTGGTGACGATGTGCCGATCGAAGGGCAGAACCGTCGCGAGACCCTCGACCTCGAACTCGTCGAGTGCGCGGCGGGCACGCTCGAGTGCCTGCTCGCGGTTCTCACCGGTGACGATCAGTTTGGCGAGCATCGAATCGAACTGCCCGCCGATGACGTCGCCCTGCTCCACGCCGGAGTCGACGCGCACGCCGGGGCCCGAGGGCTCCTTGTAGACGGTGATCGGGCCGGGCGCGGGGAGGAAGTTTCGGCCGGGGTCTTCGCCGTTGATCCGGAACTCGATCGAGTGTCCGCGCGGTGCGGGGTCTTCGGAGAACTCGAGCTTCTCGCCGTTGGCGATGCGGAACTGCTGGCGGACGAGGTCGATGCCCGACGTCTCCTCGGTGACGGGGTGCTCGACCTGCAGACGGGTGTTGACCTCGAGGAAGGAGACCAGGCCGTCGTTGCCGACGAGGAATTCGACGGTGCCCGCACCGTAGTAACCGGCCTCGCGGCAGATGGCCTTGGCCGACGAGTGGATGCGGTTGCGCTGTTCGTCGGTGAGGAACGGTGCGGGTGCCTCCTCGACGAGCTTCTGGAAGCGACGCTGCAGCGAGCAGTCGCGGGTACCGGCGACGATCACGTTGCCGTGCTGATCGGCGATGACCTGCGCCTCGACGTGGCGTGCCTTGTCGAGGTAGCGCTCGACGAAGCACTCGCCGCGACCGAACGCGGAGATGGCCTCACGGGTGGCCGACTCGAACAGCTCGGGGATCTCCTCGATGGTGTAGGCCACCTTCATGCCGCGGCCACCGCCGCCGAACGCCGCCTTGATCGCGACCGGCACGCCGTACTCCTTGGCGAACGCGACGACCTCGTCGGCGTTGCGGACCGGGTCCTTGGTGCCCGGAGCCATCGGGGCGTCGGCCTTCAGTGCGATGTGGCGCGCGGTGACCTTGTCGCCGAGGTCGCGGATCGACTGCGGTGACGGTCCGATCCAGATGAGACCGGCGTCGAGCACTGCCTGGGCGAAATCGGCGTTCTCGGAGAGGAATCCATAGCCGGGGTGGATGGCGTTGGCGCCCGACTTCGCGGCGGCGTCGAGAATCTTGTCGAAGACCAGGTACGACTCTGCGGAGGTCTGACCGCCGAGGGCGAAGGCTTCGTCGGCGAGCTTCACGAACTTGGCGTTGGCGTCAGGTTCCGCGTAGACCGCGACACTGGGGATTCCGGCGTCGCGCGCGGCGCGGATGACGCGGACCGCGATCTCTCCTCGATTGGCGATCAGGACCTTGTTGATCGTCGAGTTGGAGCTGATCGTGGAGTTGGGCGCTTGTTCACTGGGCACTTGATTGATCTCCTGGGCCTGGCTCTGTGCTGAGCTGTCTTCACGGGGTGCTGCCGCCGGTGCGCGACGTCCCCCTCGTCTCACCACTCGTTGTTGATCGTGCGGCTTCGTCGTACCGGTGTCACGCCTGGGCGGTGTTGTCACGTTGACTGTGCTCTCACCTGGCGGGTGTCACCTGGGCGACGTCAACCACTCGAGTCTATCGGGTGGGTTCCGCGGTTCACCCTAGCCCACCGAGCAATCGTTCGGTTGCGGTCGGGGTCACACCGTGGAACCGAATGTGCTTGCGTCACCGACGGACCGGACGAACTCGGCGAAATCATGCAGGTAGGCGTGCACCGGACCCTCCTCACGCGCGATCACACCCGGCGCAGTACGTGCTTCGGGGTCGGCGATCAGCGTGGGGCCGACGACCTCGCCGACATGGCTTTCTCGGGGGAATCGTGCCGAGAAGCGCATCCCCGACGGTGTGCGGTTGATCCAGATGAAGACCTCGTTGCGGGCGTAACTGTGGCTTCTGATCACCGTGGCGCGGCCGCTGTCGGCCTCGGCGGCGCCGGGAGCGTAGCGCGTGTCGATGAACGAGATGACGAACTGCGGCTCACCCCGATAGCCGATGAGATCCGCAACACGCAGGAAGGGCAGCGATGCGCCCTGACGTGCGCGTTTGAGCTCTTCGGTCGCGCGGGCCACCGCTTGGTCGAAGGTGGGCGAATCCGACATGTCGAGGCAGAAGGGGGCGACGGCGACGAACCAACCCAGCGCGGTGAGCCATCGCTGCTCGTTTCGTGTGTGCCGCGGCAGGACGCAGCGGA
The DNA here is from genome assembly GCF_002500165.1 of Gordonia sp. UBA7860. Taxonomy (NCBI): domain Bacteria; kingdom Bacillati; phylum Actinomycetota; class Actinomycetes; order Mycobacteriales; family Gordoniaceae; genus Gordonia; species Gordonia sp. UBA7860. Next base: position 8,725 of record NZ_DLSO01000139.1, read on the forward strand.
ACTCTCGATCACCGGTGCGACGGTGATGGACGATCGCGAACGCGGCGAGTATGCCGGCGGTGAGCGTGCCGCCGGCCTCCGAGCACACCGCCGTGAAGCGGTTCGCCGAGTCGTCGTCGACGATCACACCCGACAGCGACTCCTGCGGGACGTCGACAGCGGGATCGGGCGGCTCGTCGACGGCGGTGTTCGCCGCTGGTGTCTGGAACGCAGGCATGTCGCCTGCGCCTGTCTTCAGAAACGACGTCCAGGTGGACACGCTGGGATGGTCGGCTCCCGTCTGGTCGGCGAGTCGACGCTCCTGGGCGCTGAAGTCGACGTAGCTACCGACCTCGGGCAGTGCGGGGTCGGTGCGGTCGCGTGCGGCTCGATAGAGCGTGATCAACTCGTGCTGGGCCATGATCAACGAGTAGCCGTCGACCAACGAGTGGTCGGCGGCGAACAGCAGCGTGAACGACGATTCGCGGCCGACGGTGGCGAACATGTAGGCGGGCCATTGCATCGGCGCGGTCGCGCGGTCGAAGGCGCCCGCGATCTGTTCGAGGAGCGGACCGGACTCGGAATACCACCCGATTCGGCCCATCTTCAGTCGGACGGTGCCCGGGGGCGTGCTCAACCGGTGCAGACCGTCGGCCTTGATGATGACGTGGCTGCGCAGTACCTCGTGGCGATCGATCCACTGCGACAGCGCGGCACGGATAGCGGGAATCGAGAGCGGTTCGTCGAAGTGGATCGACAGTCCGAGCCACGACTCGCGACCGCCCTCCTTGCGGGTGCGCACGCGGTAGTCGAACGCGTCACGCAGATGTTGCTCGTGGTTGTGGGAGGTCAGCCGCGTGTCGTCGAGCCAGCCTCCGAGTCCGCCGGGAACAGAAGGAACCCACTCGACGAGACCGCCCGGTTCGATCGGCTCCTCGAGGATCTGTATGAACTTCACTGACGACCGGTCTGACTGCGTACCTGGCTCTTCACCCGGCCGAGCATCCCGGCCATACCGCGAAGACGCAGTGGACTGACCGCGGCGTCGAGTCCGAGGTCGTGGTAAAAATCGCCGGGCACAGCGAGGATCGCGTCGGCGGATTCGCCGTCGAGCCCCTGGGCGAGGATGGACGCGAAACCGCGGGTCGTCGGGGCCTCCGGCGGGGCGCTGAAATAGAGCCTCACGGCGTCGGTGTCGGCGGCGTCGACCGATAAGAACACCGGAGATTGGCACTCCGGTACCGGTTCCATCGCCTCGGTTGCGAGGTCGTCGGGGAGTGCGGGGAGTTCGCCCGCGAACTCGAGTAGGAGTGTCACCTTGTCCGAATCGCCAAGTGCGGCAAAGTCGTCGACGATCTCGGCGAGGGATGCGGGGAGTGTGCCCATCGGGACTCCTATGCGGGTGCGTCGCCGGGTTCTTCACCCACCGCGATGGGGACGCGCACGGCGTTACCCCACTCGGTCCACGACCCGTCGTAATTGCGCACGTGTGTGAATCCGAGGAGATGGGTCAGCACGAACCAGGTGTGGCTCGACCGCTCGCCGATGCGGCAGTACGCGATGGTCGGGGTTGCGGGGTCGAGGTCGCCGTAGATCTCGTCGAGTTCGGCACGTGAGCGGAATCGACTGTCGGCGCGTGCGGCCTTGGCCCACGGGATAGAGATCGCCGTCGGGATGTGGCCACCGCGCAGCGCACCCTCTTCGGGGTAGTCGGGCATGTGGGTGCGTTCGCCGGTGTACTCCTGTGGCGAGCGCACATCGACCAGCGGCTCGGTGCCGAGCGAGGCGCGTACGTCCGCCTCGAAGGCGCGGATCAGCGAGTCGTCTCGCTCGACGACGGGGTAGTCCGACCGCGGGTACTCGGGGACGTCGAACGAGGTGTCGCGATCCTCCGACATCCATGCGTCGCGACCGCCGTCGAGCAGGCGGACGTCCTCGTGACCGAACAACGTGAAGACCCACAGTGCGTACGCGGCCCACCAGTTGCTCTTGTCTCCGTAGATGACGATGGTGTCGTCGCGTTCGATTCCCTTGCTGCGCATCAACTCTGCGAACTGCTCGCCGTCGATGTAGTCGCGCACCACCTGATCGTTGAGGTGAAGGTGCCAGTCGACCTTCTGTGCGGTCGGGATGTGACCGATGTCGTAGAGCAGGACGTCTTCGTCGGACTCGATGATCTTGAGACCCTTGGCCCCCAGATGCGCGGACAGCCACTGCGTGGTGACCAGACGCTCAGGGTGCGCGTAACCGGCGAAGGCCGGGTTCGGATCGGTTTCCACAGTCACGGTGAGATTCTCCAGCTCGGATCGGGCCACGGCGCGGGCGGCGCAGGACGGCGAAATTCAGCCTAGTCGACAACACTCCGTCCGCACGGTTGGGCGGGCACGGTTCATCAGTCGGTTTGTGACGACCCAGACACGTTCGGGGCACTCGTGTCGGGGACGACTCGTGCCCGGATATCAGTCCGGCGCGGGTGCTAGGAAGACGCGTTGGGAGACCACAGGGCCGCGACCGGGATGTGTAGTCGGCGCAGAAGGTGACGGACAGTCGGCAGGCCTATGCCGATCACCGACGACGGGTCGCCCTCGATACCCGCGATGAACCACCCGCCACGGCCGTCGAGCGTGAACGCACCCGCGACCTCGAGCGGTTCGCCCGTGGACACATATGCCTCGATCTCGTCGTCGTCGACGTCGGCGACCCGGACCACCGTCGACGCGGACTCCGCAGAACGTCCGACCACCTCGAGTTCGCTGATGTGTGACACGCAGTGGCCCGTCACGAGCTGAGCCTCGTCGCCGCGCATTCGCTTCCACTGCTCGATCGCCACGTGCGCCGAGTGTGGTTTACCCGTCAGCGTGCCTCGATACAGGAGCATCGAATCGCACGTGAGCACGACGAGGTCGGGGAGGTTCTGCGCGTCGTCGGTGGCGGCGCGGTCGATGCGTTCGGCCAACAGGGTTGCGATCACCGAGTCGGCCTTGGCTTCGGCCAGTCGCGTCACGGCGTCGCCAGGGGTCTCGGCAGCCATGGTTTCGAGGAGGTGGTCCTCGTCGACGTCGGCTACGACGACTCTCGGGTCGAGTCCCGCATGACGCAGCACCGTCAGGCGCGCGGGCGACGCCGAGCCGAGGATCACCTCGTAGCGTCGACCGGTTCGGGTCGCGTCGGACTCCTCGCGGGACACGTCGGCGTTCCCGTCAGAAGCGCAGGAACGACGACGCCGAACCCCACACGGGACGGAGGCGGTCGATCGGACGGCCCCAGTCGTTGCGCGGCTGCGTGCTTTCCGGTTCCGGAGCGCCACCGCCACCCGTGGCGAGCAATGCCACCAGAACTGCGACGTCCTCGTCGGTCGGATTGCCCTTCACGACACGCAACACAGATCGGGCCGGTTGCTGCCCGGCTTCGGCGTCGGCAGGCGTGTTGTCGTCAGGTGAGCTCACAGCGGAATGTTCCCATGCTTCTTGGGCGGTACGTTGACGACCTTGCGCTCGAGGAGCTTGAGTGCTGTCGCGATCTGGCCGCGCGTATGGCTCGGCGGGATGACCGCATCCACGTAGCCACGCTCGGCGGCGACGTAGGGGTTGACCAGCGTGTCCTCGTACTCCTCCTGCAGCTGGAGGCGCAGCGCGTCGACGTCCTCGCCGTTGGCCGCGGCCTCCTTGAGGCGCGCACGATAAACGAATCCGACGGCACCCGATGCGCCCATCACGGCGATCTGAGCGGTCGGCCACGCAAGGTTGACGTCGGCACCCATGTGCTTGGAACCCATGACGTCATACGCACCGCCGTACGCCTTGCGGGTGATGACGGTGATCTTGCCGACGGTCGCCTCGCCGTAGGCGTAGAGCAGCTTGGCCCCACGACGGATGATGCCGTTGTACTCCTGGTCGGTGCCGGGGAGGAATCCGGGAACGTCGACGAGGGTCACGATCGGGACGTTGAATGCGTCGCAGGTGCGCACGAAACGCGCGGCTTTCTCCGATGCGTTGATGTCGAGGCAACCCGCGAACTGCGTCGGCTGGTTGGCGACGATGCCGACGCTGCGTCCGTCGACCCGGCCGAAGCCGACGAGGATGTTGGTCGCGTACTCGGCCTGCACCTCGAGGAACTCGTCGTCGTCGAGGATGCGCCGGATGACCTCGTGCATGTCGTACGGCTGGTTGGGTGAGTCGGGGATGAGCGTGTCGAGTTCGAGATCCTCGTCGGTGAGGGTGTCCTCGATCGAACCGGCGGCGGGTTCGTCGACGGGCAGCCGTGGCGGATCTGCGCGGTTATTGCTCGGCAGGTAGGCGAGCAGGTCGCGGACGTACTCGAGTGCGTCCTCCTCGTCGGACGCCACGTAGTGGGCCACACCCGACTTGGTCATGTGGGTGTTGGCGCCGCCGAGCGCCTCCATCGTCACGTCCTCACCGGTGACCGTCTTGATGACGTCGGGACCGGTGATGAACATCTGGCTCTGCTGGTCGACCATCACGACGAAGTCGGTCAGCGCGGGCGAGTAGACGTGGCCGCCGGCAGCAGGTCCCATGATCAGCGAGATCTGGGGGATCACGCCGGATGCGCGCACATTGCGATAGAAGATGTCGGCGTAGAGACCGAGGGAGACCACGCCCTCCTGGATGCGGGCGCCCGCACCCTCGTTGATGCCGATCAGAGGGCGGCCGGTCTTGATCGCGAGGTCCATGACCTTGACGATCTTCTCGCCGTAGACCTCGCCGAGGCTGCCGCCGAAGACGGTGACATCCTGGCTGAAGACACAGACCTCGCGGCCGTCGATGGTGCCGTACCCGGTCACGACACCGTCGCCGACGGGGCGGCGTTCCGCGAGACCGAAGTTGGTGCTGCGATGACGGGCGAGCGCGTCGAGTTCGACGAACGACCCCTCGTCGAGAAGATGCGTGATGCGCTCGCGGGCGGTGAGTCTGCCCTTGTCGTGGATCTTCTCGATGGCGGCCTCACCGACCGGATGCAACGTCTCGTCGAGGCGCTCGCGCAGGTCGGCGAGTTTGCCTGCGGTGGTGTGGATGTCTGGAGCAGCGTCGGGCTGCTGCGGCGCAGAGGTCATAACAGCCGATGCTATCGAGCGCTCGGTAGCCCGCGTCAACCACCCCAATATGAGATCGTCCTCATCTTTCTCGTGATCGGTGCCACGTCGAGGTGTCGAAGTGTGCCACGACGACGCTGCTCGGGTGACTAATCTCGATACCTGTGAGCGACGAGCAGACACCACAGGATTCCCGACCATCTCAGGACGCCGACGCGTTGCGTGCAGCCATCGTGGAACGCTTCGGTTCGCCCGCAAGCGGTGTGGGGTCGACGATCGAGGTCGTCGAGTCGACGGGGTCGACCAACGCCGATCTCGCAGCGCGTGCGGGGGAGCCGGGGATCGTCGGAACCGTGCGCATCACTACCGACCAGACGTCGGGGCGCGGTAGGCACGCGCGGGTGTGGTCGGCTCCCGCGGGAGGGCAGGTGGCCATCTCGGTGGCGCTCGACGCGGGCGATCAGACCGAGCAGCTGGGCTGGTTGTCGTTGGCGACGGGGGTGGCCGCGGCGTCGGCCATCGAGTCGGCAACGGGCGTACGTCCCACACTCAAGTGGCCCAACGACGTGCTCGTCGACGGGAAAAAGGTGGCAGGCATCCTCGCCGAGTACATCCCGGCGCCGACGGGCGGGGTGGTGGTCGTCGGGATCGGAATCAACACCGGCATGACCGCCGACGAGCTTCCGGTGCCGACGGCCACGAGCCTGCGGGTGGAAAGCGGCCGCCCGGTCGACGTTGCCGCACTGGTCGCGGAGTACCTGCGGGCACTGGCCGACGCGCCGTGGCCCGACGACATCGCCGAGGTCGCGCGACGTTATCGGGATCGCTGCGACACGCTCGGACGTCGTGTTCGGCTCTCGCTGCCGGGCGACCGCGACGTCGAGGGTGTTGCCGACGACATCGACGAGCAGGGGCGGATCACTGTGCGCACCGATGACGGCGAGAGATTCACGGCCGCCGCGGGCGATGTGCTGCACCTGCGTCCCGCACAGGACTGAGCACGGCGCCCACAGGATTCAGCGCTGGATGCTCTTCTCGCCCATTGCGGGGATCAGCGACAGAACCGGCAGGCCGATGACGAGATGCACCACTGCCGTACCGATCCCGGTGGATATCTGCGCCGACAGCACAAGCGGGATGATCACCGCTGCGGCGATCAGTAGCCCGACGATCCAGCGGTAGAACTGGTTGGGCGACGGGGTCGTCAGGTAGAGGACGTACCAGAGGGCGCCGCCCGCGAGTGCGCACAGGAATCCGGTGATCGCGAACCAATACTCGTCCTGCGCGAGTGGGTTCCAGACGCCGAGATTGCCCGCCTCGTTGACGCGTTGGGCGATGGCCCGGATGATCCACGCCACCAGCCAGGCGGCCAGGCCGGTCACGACGCCCGTCATCACGACGCCGCCCGCGTAGAGACCCGCGTTGATGTTCGGTCGTTGACGCTGCTTGGGCTGGTTCGGGTACGAGCCCGCGGCGGCGTATCTCGGGTCGGACTGGCCGGAGCTGTAGCGAGGGTCGCCGGGCTGCTGATTGCCGTATTGCTGCTGGTACCGATCGGTCGGCTGGCTGTAGGCACGCGACTGCGGCGAGTAGCCGGTCTCGTAGCGCGCCGTTCCCTGATCCCTGGGGTCCTGATCTCGGGGGTCGCGGGGGTCGCGGTAGCTCATGGTTCTCCTGACCTGTTGCGCGTCGTGTGCACGCAGTCTACCGAGCGGGCGCCAGGAGCCGGGCCGGGTTGACCGACCGCCCGTTCATCTGCGGATATGCTGAGATTCATGTCGTTTCCCAGGGACAACCTCGCGAGTGGTGAGCGCGTCGTCGTGCATCACCACCCGCACTGGAAGTGTCTGGTCGGCCCGTTCTCGATCTTCATCGTGTGCACCGGACTCGCAGGACTCGCGGCGGGGGCGATCGGGGCGTCGACAATGAACACGACGCTCGCGCTGATTCTCAACGTGGTTGTCGCGGCGTGCTGGGTCGCTGCCGCGGTCTGGTTCTTCGTCCGCCCGCTCATCGCATGGAAATCGACGCACTTCGTACTCACCGACCGTCGCGTGATCTTCCGCAGGGGAGTGGTCACCCGCTCGGGTATCGACATTCCCATCCGACGGATCAACACCGTCGAGTTTCGACACGGACTCCTCGACCGCATGATGCGTACCGGCACCCTGGTCATCGAGTCGGCATCCGACGAACCGCTCCTGTTCGACGATGTGCCGCAGGTCGAACGGGTGCATTCGCTCCTGTACCACGAGGTGCTAGACGAACACGAGGATGACTTCGGCGACCGCTATGACCTGGCCGACAGACACGACGGTCGCCGACACGACGGCGACTCCGCGTACTCTCGCCGCGTGGAGGTCGACAGGCGATGACGGACGTATTGCTGGCAGAAGACGACGCGGCGATCGCCGAACCCCTGGCGCGTGCGCTCACCCGTGAGGGCTATGGATGCGACGTCGTCGGGACGGGATCGGCTGCGCTCGAGCAGGCCCGCGATCAACGCTACGAGTTGCTCATCCTCGACCTCGGGCTTCCCGAGATCGACGGACTCGAGGTGTGTCGGCGCGTGCGCGTCGAACGTCCTGAGCTCGCGGTGTTGATGCTGACCGCGCGCACCGACGAGGTAGATTTCGTCGTCGGGCTCGACGCGGGCGCCGACGACTACGTGGGCAAACCCTTCCGGTTGGCCGAACTGCTCGCGCGGGTACGCGCGCTGCTGCGGCGACGGCAGACCGTCGACGTCGTGCTCACCGGCGGCGACATCCAACTCGACGCACGCGGGCGGCGGGTGCTCGTCAACGGAGAGGACCTGGTGCTCGCGAACCGCGAGTTCGACCTGCTGCGCTTCCTCATGGAGCGTGCCGGTGAGGTGGTGTCGCGCGACGAGATCCTGACCGAGGTGTGGGGTTCTGCGGACCTGCGCTCGTCGAAGACCCTCGACATGCACATCTCCTGGTTGCGTCGCAAGATCGGCGACGACCGTCACGACAGACCGCGCCACATCGTGACGGTGCGCGGCGTCGGCTTTCGGTTCGACGCCTAGGGAGAGACCTTCCAGTGCGCCGTCGAATCCTCTACACGATGATCGCCATGCTCATGGCGGTCGGTGCGCTGCTGGGAATCCCACTCAGCGTCATCGCATGGTGGTGGGTGGCCGACAGCGCGCACCAGTTGATGGATTCGCGTCTGAAGACGATCTCAGACCAGATCATCCGCCAGGCGGAGATGGGCGAACACCTCAACAATGCGGCGATCGATTCGGAGTCGATTCGGCTCATGCTTCCCGAGGACGGCAGGCTCACCCTGCGCTATCAGGACGCCAACGGTAGGCGGGCCACTACGTCGATCGGCGCCGACATCACCGGCGCGACGATGTCGGATTCGATCGGCCTCGGCGCTGCGGGCACGTTGATTCTCGAGATCCCGATGGACAGCGTCCGCAGCGACCAACTCGCCGCCGTCGGCATCGTCTGCCTCGTGGTCGCCGGATCGATGGCCGCGGGCACGGTCGCGGCCGCGGTGACGGCCGGGCGCATCGCCGACCCTCTCATCGACCTCGCCGACCGTTCGGAGGCCATGGCTCGCGGCGACTTCCGGTCACGGTGGAAGACCTATGGCATCGACGAGCTCGACCGCGTCTCGCGCGCGCTGGGCGATGCGAATGCCGAGATCGCGTTGCGGCTCGAGCGCGAGGGCGAGATCGTCGGCGATGTCTCGCATCAGATTCGATCGCGCCTGACCGCGATCCAATTGCGACTCGACGAACTCTCGCTGCACGACGATCCGGCCGTCGTGAGCGAGGCCGAAGCGGCGCTCGGGCAGGTTGAGCGTCTCGCCGCGGAACTCGACGAACTCGTTGCGGCATCACGCGATGAACCGGTACAACCCCACAGCATCGACGTGTCGTCGCTGATCATGACCCTTGTCGGTGACTTCGATCAGGCCTTCACCGCCGAGGGTCGCACGTTGGCCGCATCATTCTCCGGCGACGCGATTGCGCGCAGCGCCGGTCCCGGTCGGCTGCGGGAAGCGGTCAGCGTACTCGTCGACAACGCGCTGCAGCACGGCAGCGGGGAATGTCGAATCTCCGTCAGCGACCTCAAGGGCGACATGCTGCGCATCACCGTGTCCGACGAGGGCCCCGGCGTCGCCGACGACGTGGCGACAGACATCTTCCGTCGAGGGTTCTCCGGCGGAGCGGGCAACGGTGTCGGACTCTCACTCGCCCGAGCACTCGTCGAGGCCGACGGCGGACGACTCGAACTCACGTCGCGACGGCCCCCGGTGTTCGCGATCGTGGTGCCCGCGGCCGACCACGAGAACGCTCGACCCCAGGGTGCCGGCGCATCGTCGACGTCGCGTGATGTCGGCGCACGGGTGGGGCTGCGGCGCGACCGGGTACCTCATCGGTGATGTGCGTGGATGCCCATTGCATGGTCGGTGAAGCGGCAGTCACGCCGGCCATGCCACGATGTATCGCGTGACTGCCCGAGATCCAGATACCGGCGCAAACGCCGCGGCACCGCCCGATGCGGCCGCCCGAGCGATTCCCGAACGCGACATCTTGCCGACCGTGACGATGATCGGTGGTGGTCAGCTCGCCCGGATGACTCACCAGGCCTCGATCGCGCTGGGCGAGTGTCTGCGCGTGCTCGCCGCGAGTGCGACAGATCCCGCCGCCCAGGTCAGTGCGGACGTCGTGCTCGGCTCGCACGACGATCTCGACGATCTCCGACGCGCCGCCACTGGCGCGGTTGCGCTGACCTTCGACCACGAGGGAGTGCCCCTCGAGCATCTTCGGGTGCTGGAGTCCGAGGGCGTCGCGGTGCGGCCGCCGTCAGCCGCGTTGGTGTTCGCGCAGGACAAGCGGGCGATGCGGGTGAAGCTGAGCGAATTGGGGCTACCTGTACCCGATTTCGCCGACCTCGCAGGTGACCTCGGACTGGCTCGCGGCCGACTCGTCGAATTCGGTGCACGGCACGGCTGGAACATCGTGTTGAAGGCCGTACGCGGCGGATACGACGGACGTGGCGTGTGGATCGTCGACAACGGGCCGGACGCACTCGCGGTGTTCGACGAGCAGTTCACCGCCGGCGTCGACCTGATCGCCGAGGAAAAGGTGCAGATGCGCCGCGAACTGTCGGCGATGATCGCGCGCTCGCCGTTCGGGCAGGGTGGCGCATGGCCTGTCGTCGAGACCGTGCAGCGTCGGGGACAGTGCGCGGTGGTCATCGCCCCCGCACCGGATCTGAGCGCCGAGACCGCCGAACGCGCACAGGAGATGTCGCTGCGGCTGGCATCCGAACTCGGCGTCGTCGGTGTGATGGCGATGGAACTCTTCGAGACCGTCGACGGCGAGCTGCTGGTCAACGAGCTCGCGATGCGTCCGCACAACAGTGGCCACTGGACGATGGACGGCGCGGTCACGTCGCAGTTCGAACAGCATCTCCGGGCCGTTCTCGACTACCCGCTCGGCGACACCTCGCCGCGCGCCGAGGTGACCGTGATGGCCAACATCCTCGGCGCACCACAGGCGCCGGAGATGTCGATGGATGAGCGCACCCACCATCTGATGGCACGCACGCCCGACGCGCGAATTCACCTGTACGGAAAGGGAGAACGCGCCGATCGGAAGATCGGCCATGTCAACATCGTGGGGAAGCCGGGCGAGGACGGCGCTGCGGTCCGCGAGCGTGCCGAGCGCGCGGCGCACTGGATGTCGCACGCCGAGTGGACAGACGGTTGGGACCCGCATTCATGAACGACGAGACCGTGAACGACGAGACCGTGAACGACGAGACTGTGAACGACGAGACGACAGGCGACCTGGTGGACCACGAGACAGACACGACCGAAGCCGGGACAGCGGAGACTGGGACGGCGGAGACTAGGACAGCGGAGACTGGGACGACCCAGGACGACGCATCATCCGCACCCGACGTGGCCGACGAGTCCGACGCCGCTCCGGGGTCCGGCACCACTACCGATGCGGGCGCCGCCTTTGAACCCGGCACCGCTTTCGAAGCAGAAGTGGCGTCGCCGCCGATCCGCAGCCGGGCCCGCGTCGGACTGATCATGGGCAGCGACTCGGACTGGCCGACGATGGAGGCCGCGGCCGAAGCGCTCGCGGAGTTCGACGTCCCGTTCGAGGTCGGTGTCGTTTCGGCGCATCGCACCCCGCAGCGCATGCTCGACTACGCGAAGTCGGCTGCTGGAGAAGGCATCGAGGTGATCATCGCAGGTGCGGGAGGCGCGGCACATCTCCCGGGAATGGTCGCCGCTGCCACCCCGCTGCCGGTCATCGGTGTGCCGGTACCGCTGCGCTACCTCGACGGCATGGACTCGCTGCTGTCCATCGTGCAGATGCCCGCGGGCGTCCCGGTGGCAACCGTGTCGGTAGGCGGCGCGCGCAACGCGGGGCTGCTCGCGGTGCGCATCCTCGGTTCATCCGACCCGGTGCTGCGTGCACGTATGGAGGCCTTCCAACGCGGCCTCGAACAACTTGTGCTCGACAAGGATGCCGCCCTGCGTCAGCGGCTGCTCGGCGGCGACTGATCTGCCGTGGCTGCCCGCCCGGGGCTGATCGGGGGCTACTGATCGCCGGTGACCGACTGCGGAGTGATCCCGAGCCGCTCGGCGAAGAAGTCGAGGACCGCGACCAGGGCGTCGTTCGTCGGTTCGCCCGGAACGTCGACGAGGTCGTTGGTGAGCGCGGAATGCGGTGTCGGCAACGGTGATTCCGGGTTGGCCGCCGAATCGGGCAGTTCGATCGCAAGGAACGCGTCGCCGAGGACTTCGCGTAGGAACTCAAACCGCGACGGTGGCGACATCCGATCGCCCTCGAATCGCACGCCCATGACGTCGAGTCCGCGTGCGCACCGTCCGACTACCGTTGCGAGGTCGTCGTCGGAGATGTCGAGTGATCGTGCACGACGAGGGCTGATAGCGAACGGCAGCGACGGTTGAGCCAGGACGGGCGCAAGGATACGGTCGTCGGTGGCCATCGCGAGAGCGAACCCACCGGTGAAGCACATGCCGATCGCGCCGACCCCCGGCCCGCCGCAACGCTGGTGTTCCTCGGCAGCCAATGCCCGCATCCACTCGACGGCAGGTGAGGTCCTGCCCGTCGCGAGGATCGTGAAATCCCTGCTGATGCAGGCGCGTCCCATCGTGCCGAGCATGTTCGACGCTGCCCCGACGACCCCGAGATTCGACGGTGACGGGTCCTGACCGTCGACACCGTAGATCGACGGCATGACCGCGGTTGCTCCGATACCCGCGACCCGTCTGGCGAAGTCGGCGACGGCGGGGCTGATACCGGGCATCTCGGCGATGATGATCACGGCGGGTCCCTCGCCGATGCTGTGGACGCGGCGAGGGGTGCCGTGGTGGGTTGCGATCCGCACGTCGAAGTCGGAGAGCGGGTCGTCGGCGGTGTGTCGGGTCACCGCGACGTGCCTGTCGACCACGCCTCGCGGCCGTCAGGGGCGACGAGGGTGCCCTGGAGTGCCCACTCGAACGCGCGGCCTGCGAGACCGGCTGCGAGCGGAAGGTCGGGTGAGTCGGCGGGAATGATGGTGGGCCGGATCAGTGTGTACTGCTTGCCTTTTCGAGTGATCCCGGCCGAGCCCGCGGCGAGCGTGTTACGAACCCAGTCGGTGTCGCGCCCGTAGGTCAGGATGATGTAGATCTTCTTTTCGTCGCCCGTCTCACTGACCCACGCGAGCACCGGGTTCGAGTAGTTTCGCCCACTCTTGCGTCCGACGTGATGGACCATCGCCCACGGCGCCAGATAGGGCGCCCATCGTCGTTGCAGGGGATTGGTGATCTTCTTGTTGGCGCGGGCCAACCAGTCGGGTA
>NZ_DLSO01000150.1:0-2588 GCF_002500165.1 Gordonia sp. UBA7860
GCGCAGTAAAGCGACGAGGCTGGTCGGGGTCGTCACCACGACGTTCCGCGCGAACCCGTACTCTATGAGTGCGGGATCAGCGCGCACCGCGGCGTCGAGGATGGTGTCTCCGGGTACGAACAACACGACCATCTCCGGAGTATTGGCGAACGCGGTCCAGTACGACTTCGCCGCCAACTGCGTCACGTGTGCCCTGACCGCGCGCGCGTGGTCGGCCAGGAGCGCTGCCTGCTTGTCCGTATCGGTGCAGTCCGCGGCGGACAGGTACGCATGCAGTGGAACCTTCGCGTCGACGACGATGTCGCGGTTGCCCGCGAGGTGGATCACCATGTCCGGTCGAACCTGCCCGGCGATGTCGGACTCGGCCGACACCTGCGTGCTGAAGTCGCAATGCTCGCTCATGCCTGCCAGCTCCACGACCCGTTCGAGCTGCAGCTCGCCCCAGCGGCCCCTGATATGCGGTGTGTGCAGCGCGTTGGCCAGGGCGCGGGTTTCGTTCGAGAGCTGCTGGGATGCGGTGTGCATACCGCGTACCTGCTCGGCGAGCCCCGAATACGCACTGATCCGGTTGTGCTCGACCCTGCGCAATTCTTCCGACAACTGACCCAGCACCCCGCGCAGCGGCTCGACGATGTGGTTGACCTGGCTGCCGATGGCCGTCGACTGTCTGCGTGCGGCGTCTTCGCTTGCCGCCGACAGTGATCGCGCTGCGAGCTCCTGGGAGCTGCGCAGCGCGTCCGCCTCCGTGCGTGCGGCCGACACCGCCGCGGCAGAGCGTGATGCGTTGGCCAGCCAACCCAGCACGGCACCGAGCACCAGACCCACGAACAGAGCGACCGCGACGGACAACATGACAGAGATGGTGCCGTTCGGTACCGACAATTCCCCGTCAGTGCAGTTCAGGGGGCTCTGGGGATCAGAAAGTCGGGTTCCCGCCGTCCTCATAGGTGAGCAGCCACTGCTTGAGTGGCTTGCCGTAGCGGAATCCCGCCACCGTGCCGTCCTGGCGGAGCACGCGGTGGCACGGAACGAACAGCGTGGCAGCGTTTCTCGCGCAGGCCGTGGCGGTCGCCCGAATCGCCGTCGGGAGTCCGGCCGCCTCGGCCAGCTGGACGAACGTCGTGGGACTGCCCGGCGCGACGGCGCGGAGCGACTCCCAGACCTTCTCCACGTAGGGGCCCGAACGTTGCCGGACCGCCACCGCGTCGATCGCGTCGAGTTGGCCGGCGTAGTAGGCGTCGACCGCGTCGCGCACGTCGGTGAGTTCCTCCGACCACCGAGACGACGCCGGTCGGAGTGCCCGGTGGATCGACGGCAAGAGCGACGCGGCGTCGTCGGTCCAGCCCGACGCCAGTACCGCGCCTGCGTCGTCGACAACAAAGGTGAAGGGACCCGTCGGCGTCGCGACGGTCGCGTGGGCCGCTGACGATTCAACCGCGTCGGACTCAACCGCGTCGGACTCAACCGCTGACGGCTCTGCGTTGGTGGTGTCGGGGTCGGCCGCCGGCTCGGTGGGTTCGGTGGGGATTGCGTCGAGTGTTGTCATGGTGCCTCCTGGCGCGTGTCGGTGCGGTTCGGTGCGCGGACACGCCGGTTCGGCCGGTCAGGCGACCGTGCCGAGCTGCGGCCCGAGCCGATGGCGCCACAGATGCATCGATGCGTAGGAGCGCCACGGTGCCCATCCCTGAGTGGCGGTGAGGTCGACGCCGAGATCTTTCGCAGCATGCCGCACCACGAGGTCGTGGTGGAGCAGGGTGTCGGGGTCGCCGGTGACGACCATCGTCACGTAGTCGGCGGTCCAGGCCCCGACCCCGCGCAGACTCAGAAGACGAGCACGCAACTCAGACGCAGCGACCCCCTGGTGAAGTTCCATCGAGTTTTCGGCGATTGCCGACGCCGCGGCGACGATGGCGTCGACGCGTGTACGCGGACCCCGCAGCACCGACCCGCCGTTGTCGGCGATAGCCGTCGCGGTCGGGAACGCCCGTGCAGGACCGTCGGTCCACCCGGTGTCCGTCCCGAGCGCCGAGACCAATGCCCCGACGTGATGGCGTGCCGCGCGGACGCTGATTTGCTGGCCCATCATCGTGCGGATCAGTGCCTCCGTCGGGTCTGGCGATCCGGGTAATCGAATGCCGGGGCCTGAGGCGATGAGGGGTGCGAGGCGTGGATCGCGCCGCAAGACGTCTTCTGCGGCAGCGGCGTCGGCGTCGAGGTCGAGGAGGCGGCGTACGCGCGACACTGCCGCGCCGAGGTCTCGGGTGTCGAGGTGCGAGAGGTCGACTCGCAGGTAACCACCGCGCCGGTCACACCCCGATCCCGGTGAGATCCGGGCAAGGGCATGCCCGTGCGGGAGCGTCAGGACGCGCGAGAACGTCCAGTCTCCCGCGGGATCGCCGGTGAACTCTTCCATCGAGTCGACGGCGTGTGCACCCAAGAGCGTCGCGGGCCAGGAGGCGTCGAACGGTTCGCGGTAGGGAAGGCGCAGTGAGATGGCACCGTCCTCGGCGTGAGCTCCCACATCCGCGCTGCTACCGCGGAGCGCGCGCAATCGAGTCGGCGTGAGCCCGAAGATCTCGCGGATCGTG
>NZ_DLSO01000158.1:0-54052 GCF_002500165.1 Gordonia sp. UBA7860
TGACGAGCACCTCGTCGTTCTTGTCGAGGGAGGTTGCCAGTTGGATCTTGGGACCGCGTGTCCGGTCGACGCTCTCGTTCTTACTCACCCGCTCAACTCTGCCACGTCATTCCGCGGACCGACACGATCTCCCCAGAGCGGGTCCGACACCGGCAACCCTGCTTAGAGTGACCCGATGAGCGTGGGTACGACGAGGCGCACCGGGCAGCGCGCGACGGCCGGGGTTGCCACACGTCGTCGTCGATGGTGGTTCGTCGCGGTGGTCGTGGTGGTGATCGTTGCCGGGGCGGTGGTCGGACTACGCGCCGCTTCCGGCGACGACGATCCGCTCTCGCGTGCCGACGCGAAGGTCGGCGTGGGTTCGTCACGGCAGGCGTTCCCCGCGGTCGACACCAGCGGAGCGGACCCGGTGCGCGCGCGGATCGTCGACGTCGTGCACTCCGAGTACGACCGCAACGCGGCGGGCACGACGTACTCCGAGGGAGTCGACGAATCGTGGTGCGCCGACTTCGTCAGCACGGTGATGCGCAAAGCCGGTGTGCCGTTTGACAATCCGATCTCCGGATCATGGCGAATCCCCGGCGTCGCGACGCTGACCGATTATCTGCACGCGAGCGGGCGGTGGCGTGCGGCCTCGCGGGTGCCCGCCGCGGGCGACATCGTGCTCTACGACAAGCCCAGTCACTTTCGTCAGCACACGAACATCGTCGTCGCGCGTGACGGCAACGTCGTGACGACGGTGGGCGGTGCCGAAGCGCAGGGGATCACGGTCGACCACTTCGATCTGCGGACGGTCGAGGGCGTGCAGGGCTATGGCGTCCCTTGAGTCGGCCGTCGTGTCGTGCGAGGTGCGCGGGCTCGACGTGGATCGGTAATCTGCCCGCATGACCGAATTGCTCGCCGGACCCATCGCCGACCGCCACTACGCACTCGGTGCCACCTTCGCCGAATTCGGTGGATGGCACATGCCCGTCTCATATGCGGGCACCGTCGCGGAACACAACGCCGTTCGCGAGGCCGTCGGGATCTTCGATGTGAGTCATCTCGGCAAGGCGCTCGTGAAGGGTTCTGGCGCAGCAGATTTCGTCAACTCGACACTCACGAACGACCTCGGGAAGATCCACGCGGGCAAGGCGCAGTACACACTGTGCTGCAACGAGTCCGGGGGAGTGGTCGACGACCTCATCGCCTACCTCGTCTCCGACGACGAAGTGTTCCTGGTTCCCAACGCCGCGAACACCGCGAAGGTCGTCGCCGCGCTGCAGGCCGTCGCGCCCGACGGTATCGAGATCACCGACGCGCATCGTGACTACGCGGTCTTTGCCGTCCAGGGACCGAAGAGCCCCGATGTGCTTGCCGCCGTTGGTCTTCCGACCGACATGGAGTACATGGCGTACGCGGACGCCGACCTCAAGACCGACGATGCGTCGTATCCGGTGCGAGTGTGCCGTACCGGATACACCGGCGAGCGTGGGTACGAGATCCTCCCGCGATGGAGCGATGCCGGGCCCGTCTTCGACGCGCTGCTGACCGAGGTGACCAACGCCGGGGGCCAGCCCGCCGGACTCGGTGCTCGCGACACCCTGCGCACGGAGATGGGCTACGCGCTGCACGGTCACGAACTCACCGAGCAGATCACGCCCAACCAGGCACGCAGCGGATGGGCGGTCGGGTGGGGCAAGCCCGCGTTCTTCGGTCGCGACGCCCTCGTGGCGGAGAAGGAGGCCGGACCTGCCCGGCGTCTCTACGGACTCAAGGCCACCGGCCGCGGCGTTCCGCGCGCGGGACTGACGGTGCTGGCCGGGCCGGGCGGCGAGACTGTCGGCGAGACGACCTCCGGGACGTTCTCTCCGACCCTCAAGCAGGGCATCGCGCTCGCGCTGATCGACACGGCGTCGGGCATCAAGAAAGGTGCGGAGGTCGTGATCGACGTCCGCGGGCGTGAGCTGACCTGCGAGGTGGTGATCCCGCCGTTCGTCGAGTCGCACGTGTGATCTCGACAAGCTCGATCCGGCGGATCTCGACAAGCTCGATCCGGCGGACCTCGACAAGCTCGATCCGGCGGATCTCGACAATGAGGCGCCTCGATCAGCGTGGGTGGTCGGTGAGGGTTGCTTTTCTTCGCGGCGTTACCATAGGCCAATGACCTTGCAGTTCACCCGTACCGAGCATCCCCATCCGGTGTCGGAGTCCCGTCGGGCAGAGATCCTCTCCGCGCCGGGATTCGGCAAGTACTTCACCGACAACATGGTGCTGGTGGACTACGACGTAGATCGCGGTTGGCACAGTGCGAAGGTCACGCCCTACGGACCGATCGCGCTCGATCCGTCGGCGATGGTTCTGCATTACGGACAGGAAGTCTTCGAGGGTCTGAAGGCGTACCGGCAGCCCGACGGTTCGATCGCCGCGTTCCGTCCTGAGGCCAACGCCCTGCGGCTGCAGCGTTCCGCTGAACGCCTCGCGATGCCGCCACTTCCGGTCGACGACTTCATCGAATCGCTGCGCGCGCTGTTGGACGCCGACAACGCATGGGTTCCGCCCGCCGGCGGCGAGGAATCGCTGTACCTGCGCCCGTTCATGTTCGCCTCGCAGGCGGGGCTTGGAGTCAACGCTCCGTCGTCGCAGTATGTCTACTCGGTGATCGGCTCGCCCGCGGGCGCCTACTTCTCCGGCGGGATCAAGCCGGTGAGCGTGTGGCTGTCGACCGAATACGTCCGCGCAGCACCCGGTGGCACCGGCGCCGCGAAGTGCGGCGGCAACTACGCCGCGGCCTTCCTGGCGCAGGCGCAGGCCACCGCGCAGGGCTGCGACCAGGTGGTCTGGCTCGACGCGGTGGAGCGTCGCTTCATCGAGGAGATGGGCGGCATGAACCTGTTCTTCGTGTTCGGTTCGGGAGCCGACGCGCGGTTGGTCACCCCGGAACTGTCCGGTTCGTTGCT
The DNA here is from genome assembly GCF_002500165.1 of Gordonia sp. UBA7860. Classification (NCBI taxonomy): domain Bacteria; kingdom Bacillati; phylum Actinomycetota; class Actinomycetes; order Mycobacteriales; family Gordoniaceae; genus Gordonia; species Gordonia sp. UBA7860. The sequence goes on from NZ_DLSO01000158.1 coordinate 2,940, forward strand.
GCCGGGTATCACGCGTGAATCGCTGCTCACCCTTGCGATCGACGCCGGGTTCTCCGTCGAGGAACGACGCATCTCCACCGAGGAACTCCGCAAGGGCGTCACGTCGGGCGACATCACCGAGGTCTTCGCGTGCGGTACCGCTGCAGTCATCACGCCGGTCGGCCACGTGAAGAGCGAGACCGACGACTACACGATCGGCAACGGCACCACCGGTGAGGTCACGCAGGCGCTTCGCGACACACTCACCGGCATCCAGCGCGGTACGTTCGCCGACACCCACGGATGGATGACGACCCTGTACCCCGCCTGATCCAGATCTGGTGTGATGCAGACATCCGATGGGCCCCCGACACTCAGGTTTCGGGGGCCCGCGGTGTATCCGGGTCAGAATCCGCCGGGTCGGTAGCGGGGCGGACTCCGACGTCAGATCAGTAGTCCCACAAGGGCTATGGCTGTCGACAGCTCGATCACCGCGCCGAGGACGTCGCCGTTGATCCCGCCCATGCGGCGCGCGCAGTGCCGGGTGAACAACCATGCGAAGCCCAGTACGATCACGGCGGTGATGGCCGCACGCAACGCCGATCCGACGTCGAATCCGTTGGGTGACAACGACTGCCAACCGCCCGCGAACACCATCGCGACGATCGCCGACACCGACCACACGACGACCGATGCCCGTTGGGTGCCCGCGACGAGTGCGCCGAACCCGGTGGAATGTGCCGGCGGAAGTGACCGTCGACAGGCGATCACTACGGCCACGCGTCCGACGAACACCGCTGCGGCGATCGCAAGCCATCGTGAATCACCGCACAGCGCAGCGAATCCCGCGGTGTCGATGATCATCACTGCCGCGATCGTCGCAACCCCGAACGGCCCCGCTGAGCCGCTGTGCATCACCTCGGCGACCCGGTCGGGCGGGCCGTAGCATCCGAGGCCATCCGCAGTGTCGGCCAAGCCGTCGAGATGCATGCCCCGTGTCCCGACACCGAGGACGACGACGAGCAGAATGCCGATCAAGGCGGTGGAGAGGTCGGTCAGGCTCAGTGCCCACGCCACGACAGCGACAAGAGCGCCGAGGGCGAGGCCGACAACCGGGACCGCGGCGATCGAGGCGCCACCGAATCGTCGATCAAAAGTGTTGTTGCGCAATGGGATCGGCACGACAGTCAGCCATGAGAACGCGCCCGCGAGTGCGTCGGCCGGCGATATCCTGCCGCCCACGCCCGGGTCAGACCCCCGCGTCGCTGGTGGTCAGGGCCGCTGACGAGTCGGAATCGCTGATTCCCGCCTCGTCGAACGTCGACATGCCTCGCAGGATCTCCACAGACGAGGAGACGACGGGCAGCGCCATCAGTGCGCCGCTGCCTTCGCCGAGGCGCATCCGCAGGTCGAGGATGGGCTCGAGGTCGAGGTGTTCGAGCGCGAAGGTGTGCGCGGGTTCGACCGACCGGTGACCGGCAACCCACCAGCTCACGGCGCCGGGCGCCAGTTCGGCCGCGACGAGTGCCGCCGCCGTGACCACCACACCGTCGAGGATCACCGGTGTGCGACGCACGGCGGCCTGGGCCAGGAACCCGGCCATCGCGGCGATGTCGGCGCCGCCGACGGCCGCGACGAGTGCGAGGGGATCGTGGATGTAGCGTCGGCCGCGTCGCATGCCGTCACGGATGGCTGCGGTCTTTCGCATCCAGCCGGAGTCGTCGATGCCGGTGCCACGGCCGACGACTTCGACAGGCTCGTGACGAGTCAGGGTACCGACGAGAATCGCTGCGGGAGTGGTGTTTCCGATGCCCATCTCACCCGCGATGAGAAGGTCGGCGCCAGAGTCGACCAAGTCGTCGACGATTGCGCGTCCCGCCGCGATGGCCTTGCGAGCCTCCGCGATGGTCAGCGCATCGGTGGCTCGGAGGTCGCCGCTGCTGCGTCGTACCTTGTAGCGCGAGACCCCGGGTGCGGTGTCGGCGTCGACCGACATGTCGACGACATGCACCGTCGCGCCACTTTGGCGGGCGAGGACGTTGACCGCGGCCCCACCCGAGGCGATGTTGGCGACCATCTGGGCGGTCACCTCGGGTGGGTAGGCGGAGACGCCCGCCTGCGCCACACCGTGATCGCCCGCGAACACCACCACGTTCGCCTGCTCGATCGAGCGGGGCGGACACACGCCCTGGCATGCGGCGATCCACACGCTGAGGTCTTCGAGCCTGCCGAGCGAACCTGCGGGCTTGGTCAACGTGAGCTGACGCTCGCGTGCCGCCTGCGCGACGGACTCGTCGGGACGGTCGATGTGGTCGAAGACCTCGGCGTCGGTCGCGACGATGTCGCTGGTCTTCGGAACGTTGCCGGATGCCGCCGGTGTGGTTTCGGGGGCCGTCGGTGGCGTATCTGCGGCTGCCGGTGCGAGCACGGCTGCTGCCGGTGCGACGTCCGGTGTCGCTGCCGGTTTCTGTGTTGCCGCCGCTGGTGCCGCTTCCTGCTGTGCCTTCTGAGCAACGGCGGAGGGGAGTCCGGCTGGGAATTCAGCTGGGAGTTCGACGACGCGGCCGGCTACGACGAGCAGGACGCGATCGCAGACGGCTGCCACGGCCGAGTTCACTGCGCCCAGTTCGTCCTGGAATGCGCGGCCGGCGGGGTTCGGTGGGACCGGAGCGAGCCCGACCTCGGGGCTGATGATCACCAGATCCGAGGTGACGTCGCTGATCGCCGCACATAGTTGCGCCGTGCGGTCGGAGCGGTCGATCGGAGATTCCCAGCCGTTGGTGGCGTCGATGTCGGCGGCGAGCCAGTTGCCGAGGTCGTCGACCAGTGTGGCGACATCGGGCGTTGTCGACAGCTCGGCGGTGAGATCGGTGGTCTCGACTGTCGTGTACCGCTCGTCGCGGCGTCGTCGATGTTCCTCGACTCGCGCGACCCACTCCGCATCGGAGGTCAGTGTCGGCCCGGTCGCGATGTAGCGGACCTCAGAGTGCTCGGCGAGCAGTGCCTCGCCGACCCCCGATTTGCCCGACCGCACGCCCCCGAGCACCAGTGTGCGGGTGCCCCTCGTGGTCATTGCCGGTTCAGACCTCGTCGCCCGCAGACACCTGCGGCTTGGGTGCGCGCATCCGGCGGAGCTGCATGGCGCGGGTGAAGGCGTACCAGCCGAGGCGGAAGCCGGTGTCGTCGGTGTCGGGGAAGCGCTCACGGACGCGCTTGTTGACCAGCCTGCCCAGGATGACGGCGTCGACGGCCATCAGCACCACGAATGCCAGCAACACGAAGTTCGCGTACGCGGCGATCGACGGGAGGAACATCACCACGATCAGCACCACCGCGAAAGGCATGAACAGTCCTGCGAAGTTGCGTCGCGAGTCGACGAGGTCGCGGGTGTAGCGCCGCACCGGCCCCTTGTCACGGGGCATCAGGTAGCGCTCGTCGCCTGCCATCATCTTTTCGCGCTGCTCGGCTCGCTGGTTGCGGCGATCGTCGTTGAGTTTGCGACGATCCTCACGCGACATCGAGCTCTTGAGCTGCTTCTTGCGCGCACGTGCCTCGGCGCGGGTCGTCGGCGGAGGCGCGACCGGGCCACGTCGTCGGCCTTCTGCCTCGCGACGCGACGGTGTCGGGCGTCCCTTACCCGCTGTGTATGCGCTGCCCTTGGTCTCGGACTCGGTCTCCGTGTCGTCGACGGTCGTCGTCGGCGCTTTTTTGAGCGACAGGGTGCCCTCGTCGGCGGTGTCGTCGTCCTTGTTCCATGGCAGTCTCACGTCTTCGAGGGTAGGCGATCTAGCGCTGCCGCGGTTCGTCGACCTCCCTATACTTCCCGGGCATGGGCCCGAGGAGACGAGCGTGGGAGACGACCGCGAGCACCTGCGTCGACGCCCGGGTGTCGAGCGAGCAGAGGTGGGGCGAATGCGAGTCCTGATAGCGCCGGATTCGTTCGGCGACACGCTCACGGCGGTCGAGGCCGCGAACGCCATCGGCGAAGGATGGTCGGCGGGCAGGCCCGACGACGAGATCACACTCGCGCCGCAGTCCGACGGCGGACCGGGATTCGTCGACGTCCTCGCAGCACGCTTCGGACGCACCGTGACCGAGCGGGTCGTCGGTCCACTCGGCGCCGCGATCACGGCACAGTGGTTGCTCGACGACAGGGAGCCCGAGCGGCTCGTCGCCTACATCGAGTGCGCGCAGGCGTGCGGCCTGCATCAACTCGGTGGTGGGCCGACGCCGCGCACCGCGCAGTCAGCAGACACCTACGGTGTCGGGCTGCTCGTCGACGCTGCATTACAGGCCGGAGTCCGCGAAGTGGTCGTTGGTCTGGGTGGGAGTGCCACCACCGACGGCGGCCACGGGTTGATCGACGCCCTGGGTGGGTCGGCGCGGGCAGCGGAGCGTTTCGCCGACGTCGCGCTGATCGCTGCGTCCGACGTCGAGAATCCCCTGCTGGGACCGCTGGGAGCTGCGTCTGTGTTCGGTCCGCAGAAGGGTGCGGACCCCGAGACCGTCGGGCGTCTCGAAGAGCGACTCACGCAGTGGTCGCGGGTGCTGGCATCGATCGCTGGTCGTGACGTCAGTGGTGAGCCGGGAGCCGGGGCCGCTGGTGGGCTCGGGGCGGCATTGCTCGCACTGGGTGCGCGTCGCGTGTCCGGTGCGACGGTTGTGGGAGAGGCGACCGATCAGGCCACTGCGATCGCTCGTACGGATCTGGTGCTGACCGGTGAGGGGAAGTTCGATTCCCAGACGCTGCGCGGGAAGGTCGTGTCGGCGCTGAATGCCGCGGCAACCGAGGTGGGTGCGCCGACGGTCGTGTTCGCGGGTCAGGTGGCGTTGACTCCGGACGAGATCGCCGAGGCCGGGATTGCCGGCGCCCACTCGATCGTCGACCAGGCGGGATCGGTCGAACTCGCGATGAGCGACGCACGAAATCAACTCACCGCTCTTGCGGCGCGCGCCGCGGCGTCGTGGCTCCCGAGTGGGTGAGAAAGCCTGCGATCGACGACCCACAGGTGTGTGCACACTCCGGGAATATGCACATAGGGGGTACCGTTGACAACAGACGAACAAAAGGCCTGCATCGTCAGCCGACGCGTTCGAGTCGCTGCCACAGCGCGGCGTACATCAGAGCTGTGTGACACATGGCAGCACGACCGGGGCCGAGCATTAACGGCGCCATCACAGTACGAGGAGCATCGATGACCGTTCAGAACGAATCCGGAACCGCGACCACCACCGGCGTCATCCTGACCGACGCTGCAGCCGCCAAGGCCAAGGCGCTGCTCGACCAAGAGGGTCGCGACGACCTGGCGCTGCGTATCGCAGTGCAGCCTGGAGGCTGCGCAGGCCTGCGCTACCAGCTCTTCTTCGACGACCGTTCACTCGACGGCGACCTCACCGCAGACTTCGGTGGCGTCAAGCTGGCTGTCGACCGGATGAGCTCGCCGTACGTGCAGGGCGCCACGATCGACTTCGTCGACACCATCGAGAAGCAGGGTTTCACCATCGACAACCCCAACGCGACGGGTAGCTGCGCCTGCGGCGACTCGTTCAACTGACGGCTGCAGTACGCCTGTATTTCTGACCGCACCTCGGCGACGCCGGGGTGCGGTCAGTCTTTTCCGGGGCTTTCGGTAGCGTGTGATGCGGTTCATGGTCGGCTCGCGCGGCGGGCCATCTCGAACGCCGGCTCGCGCGGCGGGCCATCACAACGCTGAGAGGCTTGGAGAGTACGTGGCAATCGTTGTATGTGGTTCCATCGCGACAGATCATCTGATGAAGTTCCCGGGGAAGTTCTCGGAGCAGATTCTCGCCGATCATCTCGAGCACATTTCGCTCAGCTTCCTTGTCGAGGATCTCGTGGTCCGACGCGGCGGTGTCGCAGGCAACATCACGTATGCGATGGGCGAGCTGGGGCAGTCGCCGGTGCTCGTCGGATCTGTGGGATCGGACTTTCACGACTATCGCCAGTGGCTCGAGGCGCACGGCGTCGACTGCCGCGGAGTACGCATCTCCGAGACGCACCACACGGCTCGCTTCATGTGCACCACGGACGAGACGATGGCGCAGCTCGCGACGTTCTATGCGGGAGCGATGAGTGAGGCGCGCGAGATCGATCTCGGCGGGGTCGTCGAACGCGTCGGTGCACCCGAGATCGTATTGATCGGTGCCGACGATCCGGCAGCGATGCTGCGGCACACCAGGGAATGTCGACGTCTCGGCATCCCATTCGCCGCCGACCCGTCGCAGCAGCTCGCGCGACTCGACGGTGAGCAGGCACGGGAGCTCATCGACGGCGCCGCCTACCTGTTCACCAACGAGTACGAGTGGGGTCTGCTGCGTCAGAAGACCGGGCTGTCGGAGGCGCAGGTCGCCGAGTTGATCGGCGTGCGCGTCACGACCCTCGGTTCCGGCGGTGTCGAAATTGTCGACCGCGACGGCACGCGCACGCATGTGGCCGTTGTTCCGGAGACGGAGAAGGTCGACCCGACCGGCGTCGGCGACGGCTTCCGCGCGGGATTCCTCTCGTCGCTGTCGGCGGGCCTCGGCTTCGAGCGCGCCGCACAGGTCGGTTCGATGGTCGCCGTACTGGTCCTCGAAACGGTGTCGACGCAGGATTGGTCGTGGGACCGCGACGCCGCGCTCACTCGGATCGAGGGCGCCTATGGCGCCGACGCCGCGAAGGAGATCGCCGCCGCGATCTGAGCGGGGCTTCCGCGCGGCGTGGGGTGGTTTCGACTACGGCCGCTCGCTGCGCTCGCGGCCGGCTCAACCAGCGGGGGCCAGCCTGCTCAACCAGCGGGGGGCAGCCTGCTCAACCAGCGGTTGTTTGCGGCCGGCTCAACCAGCGGGGCGAGCCACCTCCGCTGATCGAGCTTGTCGAGATCACTACAGCCGCACGGGGTAGCTGTGGTCGGTGATGTTGGGGATGAGCGTCTTCTCGACGAAGATCGCGTGCCAGATCATGAACATCAGGAGCGTCCAGAGGCGTCGGCTGTTGTCGACGGTGCCTGCGCGGTGCTCGTCGAGCATGTCGAGGATCGGCTGCTTGTTCAGCAGATAGTCGGTCTGCGACTTCTCGATCGTCTCGCGCGCCCAGTCGTACATCTCCGGGCCTGCAAGCCAGTGGCGGATGGGGACGGGGAATCCGAGCTTCTTGCGATGCAGCACGTGCGCCGGGACGATCTGCTCAAGTGCCTTGCGGAGAGCGTATTTGGTGGTGCCATGGCTGATCTTCTCGTCGAACGGCAATGCTTCGGCGACCTTGAAGACCTCGTTGTCCAGGAACGGCACGCGCAGTTCCAGTGAGTTGGCCATCGTCATCTTGTCGGCCTTGACCAGGATGTCGCCGCGCAGCCATGTGTAGAGATCGATGTGCTGCATCCGCGCGACAGGGTCCCAGCCCTCGCTGCGCGCGTAGACGGGTTCGGTCACGTCGGTGTGGGTCCACTCGGGACGGTAGTCGCGCAGCACGGCGCGCAGCCGGGCGTCGTCGAAGCTCCGTGCGTTCCCGTAGTAGCGCTCTTCGAGCGTCAGCGATCCGCGATGCAACAGACTCTTGCCGCGGGTGCCCTCGGGGATGCGGTCGGAGACCTTGCCCGCGAGGCGTCGAAGCGTGGAGGGCAGGTGGTCGAAGCCCTTCAGGGAGAGTGGCTCCTTGTAGATGGTGTACCCGCCGAAGAGTTCGTCGGCGCCCTCGCCCGAGAGCACCACCTTGACGTGCTCGCGAGCGGTCTGGGCCACGAAGTACAGCGGGACGAGTGCGGGGTCGGCGACCGGATCGTCGAGGTACCAGATGATCTCCGGGATCGCGGCGATGTACTCCTCGGGGGTCACGGTCCGCACGATGTGCCGGGCCCCGATGGCGGCCGCAGACTCGGCTGCGACGTCGGCCTCCGAATAGCCTTCGCGCTCGAACGCCGCGGTGAAGGTGATCAGATCGGGGTTGTGCTGGATCGCGAGCGCAGCGATGGCCGTCGAATCGATACCGCCGGACAGGAACGATCCGACGGTGACGTCGGCGCGCATGTGCTTGGCGACGGAGTCGGAGAGGACGTCGGCGATCTCGTCGTAGCGCTTCTGACGTGTGGCGTCGGTGAAGGGGCGGACCGAGAACTGCGGGCTGAAATACCGGGTGACCGACGGCGCGCCGCTCGGACGGACCGTCGCGTACGAACCCGACTCGAGCCGACGGATCGACGAGTGCAGTGACTCGGGCTCTGGAACGTACTGCAGCACGACGTAGTGCTCGAGTGCGCGCTCGTCGAGCGTGTCGGGCAGGCCGAGGCGCCCGATCAGCTCCAGGAGGCTCTTCTTCTCGCTCCCGAACGCGGTCCCGCCGGGGCCGGTCGCGATGAACATCGGCTTGATACCGAACGGATCGCGGGCGAGGAACAGCGAGCGTGTCTCGGTGTCCCAGATCGCGAAGGCGAACATGCCACGAAGACGTCGGACGGCGTCGGGTCCCCAGTGATGGAAGGCCGCGACGATCGCCTCGCCGTCGCCCTCGGTGCGGAAGGTCGCGCCTTCGTCCGCGGCGAGCTGCGCGCGGATCTCGAGGTAGTTGTAGATCTCGCCGTTGAAGACGAGCGCGTAACGGTCGGGGTTCTCCGGCGGTCCCCAGCGCAGCGGCTGATGCGAATGATCGATGTCGATGATCGACAGGCGATTGAAGCCGAGCACGATGTCGGCGTCGTTCCACGTGCCGGGCTCGTCCGGGCCGCGGTGGCGCATGCAGTGCGAGGCGTTGGCGACGAGGTCGACGGCACCAGCCGCCGTCTCATCGGAGGTCAGCAGACCGAGCAAGCCACACACCAGTAAAGCCTCTTTCGACGTGGAAAACAGGGGCGGCGATGACGTCACCGCCGCGGTGACGAGTATGCCGTATGCGGGGTCGGCGCACCCTTCCGGATAGGGCTCGCGGGTCGTCGAAACACGCGGTCGGGAGGGGATTACCTGGGCCGGAAAACGATTTCGACGCGCGAAGTCACCCCAACCGAAAAAGTTCCCGCGAGTTGGTCTACGCTGCGTAGTACATGGCGCGAAGGCTGCGCTTCGGTGCCCGCTGCACGGTGACAGTTGCCTGCGGGTTCGATGTCGCCAAGCGTGTCATTGCAGGTCAGGTGGGATGCGACTCGGACGTCTGATCGACGGTTCCGAGCTGGCAGGAAGGCGTGAAATTGGCACACGGTGAACGGCCCCGCGTACGGCGTGCCACGTCGGCGTCGCGGATGGCCAACCGGGTCGGCCTCAAGCGGGTCGGAGCTGTCGCGGCGCTTGGCGTCGGCGCACTGTTGATGTCGGGTTGCGACGGACGAACCGCGATGCGGTTCGGCTGGCCGCACGGTGTGACCCCCGAGGCCACTGACATGGGCAACCTGTGGAGCTGGTCGGTCATCGCGGCACTCGTGATGGGCATCATCGTCTGGGCTCTGATCTTCTGGACGATCACCTTCCACCGCTACAAGCCGGGTAAGGGCAAGGACGAGTTCCCTCGTCAGACCGCCTACAACGTGCCGCTCGAGCTGGCATATACGGCCATCCCGTTCGTGATCATCGCGGTGCTCTTCTACTTCACGGTCATCGTGCAGACCAACGTCGAGAAGAAGACCGACGATTCGAAGGTCGTCGTCGACGTCACCGCGTTCCAGTGGAACTGGAAGTTCGGCTACCGCGACGTCACATTCGACGACGGTAGTAAGTACAACGGTTTCGTCCGCGACGGTAACCCGTTCGATCTCGAGACCGCGAACACCCGTCAGATCCACGACGGCGAGACCATCGAGCTCCCCGGCCCCGACGGTGGCCGTAGCAACGACGTGCGGGACTACCTGAAGTTCAACCAGATCGAGACTGTCGGATCGTCGGCGACGATCCCCGTTCTGGTGCTGCCGACGAGCAAGCGGATCGAGTTCGATCTGGCGTCTGCCGACGTCATCCACTCGTTCTGGGTTCCGGAGTTCCTGTTCAAGCGCGACGTCATGCCGTTCCCGAAGCAGAACCACACCGACAACCGCTTCCAGATCTCTTCGATCGACCGTGAAGGTGCATTTGTCGGTCGCTGCGCGGAAATGTGCGGCACGTACCACTCGATGATGAACTTCGAGGTTCGTGCAGTGTCGCCACAGGACTTCGACGCGTACATCAAGTACCGGCAGGAGAATCCCGGCAAGACGAACGCGCAGGCGCTGCAGCACATCTGCCAGCAGCCCGAGTCGGTTGTGACCGTTCCGTTCGATACGCGTCGGGCCACAGACGGGTCCGTCGGAGCGTCCGGTGACGCCGGCAACACGAAGCTTGCGAACTGCACGATCGGAGCACTCCAGTGAAAATCGAAGCGAGACTCTTCGAGCTGCTCACGCTCTTCTTCGCAGGCGCCGGTGTCATCTACACAGTGCTGACCGCGCTCACCGACAACGGCGTTGAATGGGTCGGCGTCGTCGGCATGTTCTTCAGCGCCGGTCTGACCCTGATCGCCGGTACCTACTTCCGGTTCGTCTCACGACGCGTCGAGATCCGCCCCGAGGATTACGAAGACGCCGAGATCGAGGACGGCGCGGGCGAGCTGGGCTTCTTCAGCCCGGGTTCCTGGTGGCCGATCCTGATCGCGGCGAGCGCTGCACTGTTCGCCATCGCTTTCGCGACGGGCAACATCTGGCTGGCGATCTTCGCCGCGGCCTGCATCATCGGCACAGCGGCAGGTCTCGTCTTCGAGTACATCGTCGGACCCGAAAAGCACTGATACACCAACCCATTTCGCATTCCGTGACAGCCGCATCCGACCCTCGGGTGCGGCTTTGTCATACCGCATACCTCGAGCCGGGGCGGATGCCCCAACTGATGCGCCTACTCGACGCCACGTTCGACGGTGACTTCGACAACACCGACCTCGACCACGCGCTCGGTGCAACGAAGGCGCGGTTCTGATTCGCAACGTCGAGATTGCCTCAACCGCCGCCCGGCTCTCCTGCGAGTGGAGAGCCGGGGACGTCTGGTGATGCGGCGGTCGGGTGATCCGGCGGTCTCGTCTCGTGGGTGGTGCGGCCCGCCGCGTAAGGCTCAGTCCTTGTCGACGATGCTGTGGCCGTAGACCTTCAGGGTTCGGTACTCGGCGCGAAAACGCGCGGAGGTATACGACTCGCCGACCTCGCCGTCGTGGGCGATGGTGGTGGGTTCGTCGGTGGTGAAGGCGAACTCGGGCACCTGCATCTCGTGGTAGAGCTTCGATCGCTGCAGCAGCCCGGTCACGAGGCTCGCCAGTACCCGTACGGTCGCCAGCCGCTTGCCTGCCTCGAGGAAGCGAACGTCGAGGAGGCCGTCGTCGAGTCGTTCGCGCCGTGCGGGTGCAAACCCTGCCGAGCCGTACATCGACGTTCCGACGAGGAACAGCGATGTCTTGACGGTCTTGCCGTCGATGGTGATCTCGACCGGTGTGGAGTGTCGGGCGACCTGGAGCATCGCCAGTGCACTGGCAGCCCCCTTGCCCACACGGTGCTCCCACTTGGTCCTGGCGCGCACGAAGTGTGGGTACGCACCGATGCTCGCAGTGTTGAGGATGAGCCGTTCGTCGTTGAGTGTTGCCGCGTCGACGGAGGTCGCGACGCCCGCACGTATCTTGGCCAACGCTGAATCGACGGTGTCGCACCCGATGTCGCGTGCGAAGTGGTTGAACGTGCCACCGGGGAAGACGGCGAGCGGGAGGTCGGCTGCGTGCGCCGCTGCCGCGACGGTGGCCACCGTGCCGTCGCCGCCGCACACCCCGAGCGCGGTGGCTCGTTGCGCGGCGTCACGCGCGACTGACGCGTAGTCGTCGTCCGGCCCGAGTTCAATGATCTCGGCGCCCGGCAGCTCCGTCCGGACGGCCGCAAGCACTTTCTCGCTGTTGCCGTCTCCCGACGCCGGATTACCGAGGACCACCAGACCCGAACCGTCGACAGGAAGCGGCGCAGCCTCGGTGGTGGGGGTGGGAATCGAGATGTTGTGCGGGATGATCGGCGGAGCGATCTTGCCGCCGAGCGTGGCCACCGCTGCGCCGATCCCGAACCCGATGAACACGTCGCCCGGATAGTGCGCTCCGGTGGCGACGCGGGACAGTCCGACAAGGCCTGCGAGCGCAGACATGACCAGGCCCAGTGGCGGGGACTCGAGCGCCACACCGACGGAAAAGGCTGCGGCACTTGCTGAATGGCCTGACGGTAGAGAGTTCGACGTCGGTTGGTGAGAACCCCTGCGCACGAGTGGTACGACCGAGGGTGAGGGGCGCTTGCGTTGTCGGATCCGCTTGGCGCCCTGATTGGTGAGGAGACTGGACACGGCCAGCGATGCGAGTCCGCGGACCGCAGCTCGCTGCCAGCGAGGACGTCCGCTGAGGATGAGTCCGGCGCCGATGCCCATCCACAGTTTCGAATAGTTGGCGGCTTCGGTGAGGGGCGGCATTGTGCGGTCGAGCAGCGGACTCGGTGAACGCGCGATCGCCTGGAAGAGGTTCGCGTCGAGGGTGCCGAGCTCCTTCGCGATCTCATGGCGTGGATTCTTCTTGCGCTGTCCGATGTGTCGCAATCGTGTCATCGTTCAACCGTAGCGGTCGGTGGGGGAGGGGAGTGCTTGTCCCACAACAACACACGGCCCACAGCGACACGGCAGACAAGAACACACGGCTGCCGTCGCGGGGTGCGACGGCAGCCGTGTGGAGACTGCTGTTTTCGAGAGCTGGTCAGTCGAGCGGGTTGCCGCCCTTGGCCTGCAGCCCGCGCAGGGCGTCGATCTCTTCGCGTTCCTGCTCGTGCTCGAACTCGACGTTGCGCTTCTGCTGCTCGGGCGGGTCGGCGACAAGCACCGAACCGGTGCCCGGCGCGCCGGACTGCCCGAGTTTGTTCATTCGTTTCGGAACTGCAGCGCCCTCGTACGGCAACGGGATCGCGTGACCGTGATCGTCGACCGGGCCGAGCGGCTGGTGGATCTCGATGTACTCGCCCTGAGGTAGACGCTTGATGATGCCGGTCTCGATGCCGTGCTCGAGCACCGCGCGGTCGCTGCGTTGCAGGCCGATTGCCCACCGGTACGCGATGAAGTAGGCGATCGGCGGCACAATGATGAGACCGATACGACCCATCCACGTCGTCGCGTTCAGCGAGATGTGGAACTTCAGGGCGATGATGTCGTTCATGCAGCTCAACGTCAAGATGATGTAAAACGAGAACGCCATCGCGCCGATAGCCGTGCGCACCGGGGTGTCGCGCGGACGCTGCAGCAGGTTGTGGTGAGCGTCGTCGCCGGTGAACTTCTTCTCGATCCAGGGGTAGGCGAACATCACGACGAACATGAGCGTGATGATCACGACGACCCAGAAGATCGCGGGAATCGTGTAGTTACCCAGATACAGCTCCCACGCAGGCATCAGACGGGCTAGACCGTCCGTCCACATCATGTAGATGTCGGGCTGCGAACCGGCCGACACGTGCGCGGGGTTGTACGGGCCGATCACCCACACCGGGTTGATCTGGAAGATGCCCGCCATGATCGCGAGGATGCCCGCGGTGAATGCGAACATCGCACCACCCTTGGCCGCGAACACCGGCAGAATACGCACGCCGACAACGTTCTTCTCGGTGCGTCCCGGGCCGGGGAACTGGGTGTGCTTCTGGTACCACACCAGCGCCAGGTGGGCACCGATCAGCGCGAGGATGATGCCGGGGAACAGCAAGATGTGCAGCACGTACAGGCGCGGGATGATGATGTCGCCGGGGAACTGCCCACCGAAGAGTGCCCAGTGAATCCAGGTACCGACCAACGGAATTCCCAGCACGATGCCACTCATCGCGGCGCGAACGCCAGTGCCCGAAAGTAGGTCGTCGGGCAGTGAGTAGCCGAAGAAGCCCTCGAACATCGCCAGGACCAGCAGCAGGCAGCCGATGATCCAGTTGGCCTCACGCGGGCGACGGAACGCGCCGGTGAAGAAGATGCGGGCCATGTGGATGATGATCGACGCCGCGAACAGCAGCGCTGCCCAGTGGTGGATCTGACGTACGAACAGACCGCCGCGCACCTCGAAGGAGATGTTCAGGGTGGTCTCGTACGCGCGGGTCATCATGACGCCGTTGAGCGGCTGGTATGCGCCGTGGTAGGTGACCTCGGACATCGACGGATCGAAGAAGAAGGTCAGGTACACACCGGAGATCAGCAGGATGACGAAGCTGTAGAGCGCGACCTCACCGAGCATGAACGACCAGTGGGTCGGGAACACCTTGTTGATCTGGCGCCGCATGCCTGCGGCGAGGTGGTACCGGGAATCGACCTCTTCGGCCTGCTTCGCGAGACGATTGCTCATGACTTGCGCTCCCAGAATGCGGGTCCGACGGGTTCGATGAAGTCGCCTGCGGCGACCATGTACCCCTGATCATTGACCGTCAGCGGCAGCTGCGCCAGTGCACGCGCGGCCGGACCGAACACCGGCTTGGCGTACTCGAGTGCGTTGAACTGCGACTGATGGCACGGGCAGAGGATGCGGTTGGTCCGCTGCTCGTACAGCGAGGTCGGGCAACCGAGGTGGCTGCAGACCTTCGTGTAGGCGAAGTAGTCGCCGTAGTTGAAGCTCTCCTGGCCCTTGCGCTTGATCGCCCGGGCTGCGTCCTCGGGACGCAGGCGGATGAGCATCACAGGGTTGGAGACGTAGCGCAGTCCCCAGAGCAGCTTCTCGCGCGACTCCTCGGTCTCGCCATATCCATCGGAGACGCGCCACGGGAACACGGTCTCCATGCCGCCTGCGTCGAGGTCCTCGGGCCGGACCAGGGCCACCTGGTGCGGGTTGCCGGTATCGCGACGAAGGAAGACGGTCTCGTTGGGCTGCGATTTGGGGTTGTAGATCGGCGACCAACCGGTATGCCACAGGGGTGCGTCCTCGCGCTTGGCCCACGGGTTCTTGATGAATCCACCCAGGCCTGCGACGACGCCGGTCAGCGCGAGCGCACCGAATGCGAAGAGGCCGGAGCCGATCAGCATCTTGCGACGGCCGAGCGTCGACTTCGATCCCGAGTCGACGAGTTCGGCGACGATGGTCTTCTTGTCGACCTCGGTCGATCCCGGACCGTCGTGACGGTCCTGGACCGCGATCTCGGACGGGATGAACTTCTTCGTGATGAGGACGAGCGCAACGCCGATCGACAGGATCGACAGACCGAACGTCACACCGAGCAGCGGTGTGTTGAGGGTGTAGCGCCAGTAGTCGGAGGTCCCCGGCAGCGCGAACTCCCAGTGGTTCCACAGGAAGATCACGAAGCAGGCCAGCGCGGAGATGCCTGCGATGATCAGCCAGACGGCGATCTGGCGTTCTGCGCGCTTCTCGGCCTTCGTGCCCGGCTCGGGAAAGCGCTCACCGCGATGGATGATCTCGACGCCGTCGAGGTTGGTACCGAGCTTGACCAACTCATCGTTGGTCATCTGGTCAAGCTCATCAGCGGACGGAGCGTCCTTGTCCGTGGTGCTCATGTTCGTGATCCCATCCACATCGCGGCGGCGACGACCGCCACAACTCCGACAAACCACATCACCATGCCCTCACTGACCGGGCCGAAGCCGCCGAGGCTAAGTCCGCCCTGGGGCTTGGATTCGGTGACGTACTTGATGAAGCCGATGATGTCCTTCTTCTCGTCCAGCGAGAGCTGGCGATTGGAGAACTTCGGCATGTTCTGCGGTCCGGTGAGCATCGCCGTGTAGATCTGCTGTTCCTTGACGTTGCTGAGCGTCGGCGCGTACTTACCCGACGACAGCGCACCGCCGCGTCCGGTGAAGTTGTGGCACGACGCGCAGTTCAGACGGAACAGTTCGCTACCGCGGCCAAGGTTGTCGCCGCGCAGCGAGTCCTGAGCGAGGACCGGCAGGACGACTTCCTTCATCGAACCGTCGGCTTGACGCTGCATGACCTTCTCGGTCTTGCGGGTGCCATCCGGATTCTTCTCGAACAGCGGACGCGGACCGCCGCCCTGCGACTGGATGTAGGCGCCGAGCTGGTCGATCTGCGCGGTGTCGAACTTCGGTGGCTTGCGCTGGGCCTGTGCCTCACCACGTGCGGCGGGCATACGGCCGGTGGAAACCTGGAAGTAGACGGCTGCATCGCCGACGCCGATCAGCGAGGGGCCGCGGTCGGCCACACCCTGCAGATTGGCGCCGTGGCAGGTGATGCATGAGCTCTCGTAGAGCTTCTTGCCGTCCTGGATCAGAGCGGCGTCGTTGGTATCTGCGACGGCGACCTGGGGCTTGGGCGACAGCAACGACGCGAGAACGCCTGCCATCATGAGGCCGGCGAGCAGCAGCAGCGCGCCACTGGCGCGGCGGCGCAACTTGCGACGCGAACGAGCCTTCTTCGCGGCGTTCGGCGCCTTGCTCGAGGTAACTGTGTCGACCTGACCGACGTCGGAAGGGCTATCCGACGGTCCCGGTGGAGATGAACTCATCGTGGTCTCTCTACTAGCGGACGGACTTCTCAGCTGTTGGCGAGAGCGTGGTTCGGGATGGAACCGTTCTCGCCTCATGTCAGTTATTCGTTGCGATCGGTGTCATCGGATGAAGTGCTCATCGGATGAAGTAGATGGTGACGAACAGGGCGATCCACACGATGTCGACGAAGTGCCAGTAGTAGGACACGACGATCGCAGCAGTTGCCTGGTTCGGAGTGAACTTGGCGAGCTTGGTGCGGACCAACAGGAAGATGAAGGCGACGAGACCACCGATCACGTGCAGGCCGTGGAAGCCGGTCGCCATGTAGAAGACCGAGCCGTAGGCGCTCGACGACAGGGTCGTGCCCTCGGCGACCAGGTGGTAGTACTCGTAGGCCTGGCCGCAGACGAAGAAGGCGCCCATCACGAACGTGAGGATGTACCAGCGACGCAGCCCGAAGACGTCGCCGCGCTCGGCGGCGAACACGCCCATCTGACAGGTCACCGACGACAAGATGAGGACGGTGGTGACCGGGATGGCCAGTTTCAGATTCAGTTCGGTGGGCTCCGGCGGCCAACCGGCTGGGCCGGCGTTGGCGCGTGCGACGAAATACATCGCAAAGAGTCCAGCGAAGAACATCAGCTCACTGGACAGCCACACGATCGTGCCGACACTCACCATGTTGGGGCGGTTGAGCGAGTGCACGCGCGAGGTGATGGCTGTTCCCGAGGTACCTACAGCGCTAGTCACAGGTTGAAGTATGACGGTTCGTAGTACGCCCTGACCACTCGGGTCGGATATTCGTGGGAACTATTTCTCTTCCCGCTGGTAGGCGCCGGTCGGAGGTGTCTTTCGGCGTGTTAGCGGTGCCGGTGGACCCAGGGGTCGGCGCCGTGCTTTGCTCGATTCCATGGGTACCTCCGACCACGACGATCCGGAGTCGCGGCGCGACGGCCGACAGTTCGATCTCAACGGTCGGCCGATGGCGCCGCGACGCTGGGAAACGTTGCGGCGCGCGATGATCGGAGGCAGAGCTACGCCGCGCGACGTCCTCACGGTGACCGAGCGCGACGTCGTCGTGGTCGGTGAGTCCGACGACGAGGCAGCATCAAGCTCATCGATCCTCGAGACTTCGACGCTGCGTCCCGACGCTCAGGCCGTGGTGAGGCATGTCCTGGCGCTGCCGGAGCAGAGTGTCGAGGCGGCAGTGGGCCTGGCTGCGCTCGATGGGTACGAGGCGATACCCGTCGACGTCGTCGCCGACCGGTTCGCGATTCCGGCTGGGTTGGCGCCGGTGGTTCTTGCGCGCGTACAGCTCGTCGACGCGCTGCACCTCTCGCAGGAGCGCTCCCGGATGGCGAGCTTGGCGTCGAGGCACGCCGGGGTCGCGGTGGGCTGGCAGATAGTCCAGCGGCCGGGATGAATCGCACCGCGGGCTTCGCTTCATGCGCATCGCACGACGTGGAGTGTGACCGCAAGCAGGTCGTGTGCGCAGGTCAACTAAGGTGCTTGGGGTGAGCAGCGAGCAGAGCTACACCTGGCCGCAGGTCCTCGGGGCCGTCACCGACGGCATCGACCTGACCGTCGACCAGGCACGATGGGCCATGAACGAGGTCATGACCGACAGCGCGACGTCGGCGCAGATCGCCGCGTTCGGCGTCGGCGTGAAGATGAAGGGCGCTGCGCCGGCAGAACTCGCAGGCCTGTCGCAGGCGATGCTCGACCACGCCACCCTCGTCGACACCGACCGTGCGGCGATCGACATCGTCGGAACGGGAGGCGACCGCTCGCACACCGTGAACATCTCGACGATGACGTCGATCGTCGTCGCCGCTGCAGGCGTGCCGGTGGTCAAGCACGGTAATCGCGCGGCGTCGTCGAAGAGCGGCGGAGCCGACGTGTTGGAGGCCCTGGGCGTGACGATCTCGCTCGGTGCCACCGAGGTTGCCGCGTGCATCGACCAGATCGGCATCGGATTCTGCTTCGCCCCGGTCTTTCACCCCGCGTTCCGTTTCACCGCTCCCGCACGCCAGCAGATCGGTATACCGACTGTGTTCAACGTGCTCGGCCCGTTGACCAACCCGGCGCAACCGCGTGCGGGATTGATCGGGTGTGCGTTCGACGATCTCGCTCCGGTTCTCGCTCGTGCATTCGCAGAGCGCGGTGGTTCCGTACTCGTGGTGCGTGGCGACGACGGCCTCGACGAAATCACGACGACCACCACGTCGTCGGTGTGGCAGGTCGTCGACGGCACGGTCACCGAGCTGACGATCGATCCGCGCGACCTCGGGATCGACTACGTCGACCTCTCGGCGCTGCAGGGCGGCGACGCGACGGTGAACGCCGCCATCGCGCGGAAA
Source organism: Gordonia sp. UBA7860 (assembly GCF_002500165.1). NCBI lineage: Bacteria > Bacillati > Actinomycetota > Actinomycetes > Mycobacteriales > Gordoniaceae > Gordonia > Gordonia sp. UBA7860. The sequence goes on from NZ_DLSO01000158.1 coordinate 21,707, forward strand.
CTGCTGTCGGGAACGACGGGTCCGGTACGCGACGCGGTGCTCCTCAACGCTGCGGGGGCACTCGTCGCCAACGAGCAGACGTCCGCCACCGACAGCGCCGGGCTCACCGCGGCATTCGCTGCGGCAACCGAGCGCGCCGCGGAGTCGATCGATTCGGGCGCTGCCGCGCGGCTGCTCGACCGGTGGGCTCAAGTCAGCGGAGAACTGGCCAACAAGTAGGTACCGACTGCTCGGTGCGGGTCACTCCTCGCCGATGGAGAAGCCCCCCTCGACCGCGCTCGACGAATAGCTGCGGAACGCGATGTGGGTCGCGCTGTGTCGTACTCCCGGCAGCCGATTGATCTTTCCGGTCACGACCTCGGCGATCTGCTCGTGGTCGCGTACGCGGATCTTCGCGATCAGATCGACATCGCCCGCACATGAGTACACCTCTTCGACGCCCGGGATATCGGCAACGGCCTGTGCCGTTTCGGGGATCTGGTGGACGTCGGCGTCGATCAGGACGATGGCGGTGATCATGCGGGCAAGCGTAGTCGGCCACCATCGGTGCGCGGGCGTGACCGGTGACCCGACGTGCGGATGTCCCGCGCGTTGTGGGCTGTCTGCGACCACTCCAGCCAGCGCTGCGCCGATCCGACCGGCGTGGTGAGCGCGTCGCTTGCGTCGACGATGCGCGTGGCGGGGTCGGACACCCAGCGATAGAGCAGACCTGCCTCCTCCGGCGAGGCGCCTCGAAGCGGGGTGTCGTCCGGCAGCACTGTCTCGGCCGCCGAGACCAGCGCCGCGACGACCGGCATCGGTGCGTGTCCCCGGGGAGCGGTGCCCGCCGCAGCGAGGCGTCCGTGCCGAATGACCGCCAACTCCCAGCCGCCTGCGCCGTCCGAGCGTGCCACGACCAGCTCGGTGATCGCGCAGAGGGAACTCAGACGCTGACTCCGTGCGAGATGATCGATGGTTGCGGCCATCCGGTCCCGATGGCGCGCGGCGGTCTCGTACATCTGGGCTCCGGCGACCACGTCGAGCCGGTGTGAGAGCCGCGTGAGGATGGTGTCGGATCGACCGAGCAGCAGATCGACGACGGATGTGACCGCGGGTAGGTAGTCGGGAAGCGTCTGGGGGCGTGTCGAGGCGGCGGCACATCCACCGACGACTTGACCGCCGTCGTCGGGGAGGCGACACCAATGATGGCTGGCGGTCGCGCCGAGACGGGTTGTGCAGGTGCGCAACCCTGCAGCGTGAGCGATGAGGTCGGCGATCGCGGTCGCCGTGGAGCGCTTACCGATCGGCCCGATGCCCACCTCTCCCGGGGTGCGGGCGATACGCAGCCGCGCGAACCGCTCGTTACTCAGCGTCACCCACCAGCCGCGGTGGGGTTGTGTCGAGCGTCGGTTGTACGCGGGGGCGTGCGCGGCGAGCAATCGGAGCTCGCGAACTCCCGCCTCTAGCGCGTGCGCGCACTCGACGTGATCGACGCGTTCGGCAAGCATCACCATCTCACCGATCCTGCGTCGGGGATCGGCTCCCGAGAAATAGGACCTCACACGTCGACGTAGATCCGATGCCGTGCCGACGTAGAGGACCTCGTCGCTCGGCCCGCGGAACAGATAGACGCCCGGGCGCGCGGGGATGCGGTCGGCCAGATGCCGCTTGGCGCGCAGTCGGGGATCGGTGCGGGGCAGGTAGCGGGTGAGTTCGCGATAGCTCTGCACGCCCTGATTCCCGACGCGCTCGAGGAGATGGTGAAAGACCTCGACGGTCGCGCGGGCGTCGTCGAGGGCGCGGTGCGTGGGGCGGACGGTGACGTCGAACAGATCGGCCAGGGCTGACAGGCGCACCGTCGGCGCCTCGTCGCGTCCGAGGATGCGTCGGGCCATGGTGACCGTGCACAGCGTTGCGCTGAACGGCCACTGCAGGTGTAGGCGCAGGGCGTTCTGCCGCAGGAACGACATGTCGAACCGGGCGTTGTGGGCGACGAGAATCGATCCGCGCGCGAATTCGATGAACGACGGCAAGACCTCGTCGATACACGGTGCGTCGTAGACCATCGCCTCGGTGATCCCGGTCAGCGCCACGATCTGCGGGGGAATCGGTAGTCCCGGATCGACGAGAGTCGCGAACTCGCCGAGTACCTCACCGCCGCGGATCTTCACCGCGCCGATCTCGGTGATGCGGTCGTTCGTCGCACTGCCGCCGGTGGTCTCGAGGTCGACCACGACGAGCGTGGTGTCGAACAGGGACCGATCGGAGAACTCGTTGTCGAGAGCGTTCTCGACATCAGAGCCCTCGAGGTCGGAGCTCGCGAGGTCAGAGAACGAGAGCTGGTCACCAAAGGACGTCACGTCGCGAACAGTAGTTCGAACCACCGACATCGATGGTTCGTTGCTGGTGAGGCAGGTGTCCCGGATGTGGCGACTTGCCCTCGGCCACCTGTAGGCGCGCCATCTGCTCGACGCGGTCGACCGGACTTGTCGGTGGGGGTGCCTAGTCTCGCCGTCAGAAGGAGTCAGTGGTGCGCGATGCCGGCGGGAGGAGGGGAAGCCTCCCGACGGCATGCGCATCCCCGAGGATTTCACCCCACTGAGACGGAGATCACATCATGGACATCGATTGCAGCACCTGCCCCGGTCGCGACCACGCATGCGACGGCTGTGTGATGACAGTGCTTTTCGGCCCGCTGAACAGCCAGGATGCCGCCGCTGGCGTACGGCGCGGATGGAAGAGAGAGGCCCGAGATAACGACGCCGAGATCCATGCCGCCATCGATACATTCACGCATGCTGCAATGGCCTCCAACGCCGATGCACGATCTGCAAGAGCAAGCATCTGTGCAGTTCAAGCGGCCAATTCGTCGTCTGGATCGCCTACATTGCGTGCTGGCTGAGGTGCGGGGGTCGAACACGCTGTTTGTCGGTTAGTGGACAGACACGCATCCGGTTTCGTAACCTTTCCGAGACCTTTGCGAAGCGTCCCGCTCCAACAGGAGAGGTTCGCGGGGGTCACCGCTCAATCGCCAAGGCTATGAATCTTGGCGTACCGGGGAACCACTCATTTTTTCGGAGCTTTCCGAATGGGGGTGAATCGCGCTCTCGATCCGGGTGCTCGCACTCGAATCGCATGCGCGTAGGGCCATTTCTTCCGGCCCGAACCCGACAGCTAACCCGGTCGGCGGTAGAGGGAGAACAAAAGGAGAACACCCTTCGTGGCCAAACATCGTTTGGAACAGCCCGACCGCGGCAAGGTTGCAAAGAAGGCGGTAATCGCCGGGTCGATCACCTTCGGCTCGCTTGCCGCTGCCGCAGGTCCCGCTCTGGCAGCGCCGGTCACCGTGCCCAATGTCGGCACGTTCGAGCTTCCGGGCGTCGACACCAAGCAGATTCCGGCACAGTTCCAGCAGCAGAAGGCGCCGGTCGTCAAGAAGCAGGACGTCGCGAAGGCACCCGACGCCACGGTCGAGATCCCCAACGTCGGCAAGTTCACGCTTCCGGGCATCAGCGACAACCAGATCCCGCAGCAACTGCGCCCGCGCGGCGGAGCTCCGCTGCTCGCGCCGACGCAGACCGCCGGTGAGAAGGCCGTGCGCGCTGCCGAGACCAAGATCGGCTCGCCCTACTCTTACGGTGCCTCCGGCCCCAATGCCTTCGATTGCTCGGGCCTCACCAGCTGGGCATTCCGTCAGGCGGGTCTGACGATTCCGCGCGACAGCTATGGACAGCTCGGCGGCGGCACCGCGGTTGCCTCGCTCGCCGACGCGAAGCCGGGCGACATCCTGGTGTTCAACGGTGGCGGACACGTTGGCCTCTACATCGGCAACGGACAGTTCATCCACGCATCGACCTACGGCGTCCCCGTGAAGAAGGACGTCGTGAAGAATTGGAGTCTGGTCGGTATCCGTCGCTACTGAGCGGCGAGATCGATCGAGTTCGTGAGGTCGGGCAGATCACGCAGGAACGCGTGATCTGCCCGATCCGTAGTCGCTGCCCGCGACACTCACGTTAGGGTGGAGCGCGGCGTTCGGGCCTCCTCTGCGGAGATCCGAGGCTGCAGGCGGTGAGGGGAGTGAACACAGAAGTGGTTGCGGGATCGCAGGCAATGACGCATCGATCGCGAGCGGTATACGTCGTTGTCGTGACAGCGGTGATCATCGCTGTTGCACAAGTCTTTTCGATGGCGACAGCAGGTCCGTCGAACGCGGAACCGACTCGCACACCCGACCAGCTCCTCGCCCAGTACAAGAAATTGAGCACCGACGCCGAGAAGTCGTCGGAGGCGATGCACAACGCTCAGATCGAGTACGACAAGCAGCGTGGCATCGTCACAGCGGCTCGTAAAGACTCGGCCGAGGCCCAGAAGAGTCTCGAGACCTCGCGCAAAACGCTCAGCTCATATCAGAAGCGCGTCGACACCATCGTGCGCGCCAGCTACAAGGGTGCGCGGGTCAACCGTCTCTATGCGGTGCTGGTCAGCGACTCGCCACAGTCATTGCTCGACCAGATGTCGGGCCTCGAGGTGATCTCCCGTCAGGCGTCGGCTGATCTCAAGGGGCTCAAGAAGGCACGCGCCCAGATGGCCGCAGCGAAGGCGAAGTCCGACCGCACCGCCGCAGAGGCGACGACTGCCGTCTCCGCTGCCGAGCGTGTGCGCGGCGACCTCCAGGCCAAGCAGGCAAACCTGCAGCTGCAGGCGGTCCAGGTGCGTGCCGTGTACGAGTCGATGACCGGCAAGCAACTCGGCGCACTTCGCGGCCCCAAGTTCGACTTCGATCCCCGGGCGGTGCCGAAGGGAACGTCCGCCGCGCTCGCTGCCGTGCAGGCTGCGCTCACCCGCATCGGCGATCCCTACGTCTGGGGCGCCACCGGACCCGACTCCTTCGACTGCTCCGGGTTGATGGTGTGGGCCTACCAGCAGGCGGGTAAAACGCTTCCGCGCTCGAGCGAGGCACAGATGGGCTCCGGAACGGCCGTCGACCGCGGCAACCTTCAGCCCGGCGACCTGATCATCTACTACCCGGATGCTCACCATGTCGGCATGTACGTCGGCGACGGCTACGTGATCCACGCGTCGACGTTCGGCGTGCCTGTCAAGGTGGTGCCGATCGACCAAGCCGGGCCGTACGCGGCCGCGCGGCGATACGCCTGATGCGCGGACAGCGTGCACGCTGAGGCCTCGGCTGCGCGCGTCGCGTGTGTGATCCTCGCTGCCGCGACACTCGCAGCGGGTGTGTCGGCCTGCTCGTCGGATAGTCAACCGCAGCAAGCGACGTCGTCGTCGGTCACGACGACGACCACGAACCCCAACATCTACCTGCAGGAGCGCTCGGAGGGCGTCGCGCGACTCCTCGACGACCTCACCCGCGCTCTGACGGACGGGGATCGTGCTCGCCTCGACGGACTCCTCGACTCCTCGACGTCTCCGACGTTCCGCGATTCTCTGAATGTCGCGGCCCAGAACCTCTCCGGAACAGGCACCCCCGCAGCGTCGTCGGCCGCAGCGACGCCGTCGGTGGCGAACCCCCAATCGGCAGAACGCCAGTCGGTAGTACCCCAGTCGGTAGTACCCCAGTCGGTAGTACCTCAGTCGACAAGCCCCCAGTCGCCGTCTTCGGAGTCCCAGCCTTCACCGACCACGGTGCCCGCGCGCGGAACCGCTCTGAAGCTCAAGGAGTTCGGCTACCAGCTCGCGTCGACGCAGGGCGCGGAGGTCCAGATGCCAGCAGAGCTTGCCGCGCGACTCGAAGCGCAGGGCAGCACCGACTCGTGGGTGGCGCCGGTGCAGTTGCGTTATGCGCTGGGCGGTGCCGGCACGCCGGGAGTCGACGAGCCGACGGTCACGCTGGATCGCGAGCTCGTGGTGGCGCGATACGGGGACAGCTGGAAACTGGTCGGCGACGCAACGCTTCTCGGCGACGACGCCCCGGCAACCCAGCTCTGGAACCTGCCGGGTCTCGAGGCCACGGACGTGCTCACCGGGGGAGGGCCGTCAGCAGTGGTGTCGTACCCGGGTACCGCCGTCACAGTGGATCGGACGCGACGCTCGCTGCGCCAGGCGGTATCGGCCGTCACCGCGTTCTGGGGTTCGGAGTGGCCGCGGCGGGCCGTCGTCGTCGCAACGGCGACCCCGGAGGAGTTCTCCGCGATCGCGCACAGTTCTGCGACCGACACCTCCGCCGCCGCGGCGGCCACCGTGTTCGATCGAGTCGACGGTGACACGGTGATCGGTCAGCGCGTCGTGCTCGCTCCGTCCGCCAACGACCTACCCGCCCCGGCTCTCGCCGTGGTCTTGCGGCACGAGCTCACGCACGTCGCGACGCGCTCGGTGACTGCAAAGGACGCGCCGCTGTGGATCACCGAGGGTGTTGCCGAATACGTCGGCCGTAAGGGAACCTACGTGCGTCTCGACGACGCCGCCCCGGATCTCGCCGCGCAGGTGCGGGCGGGGCAGAGTCCCGATGCGCTGCCGTCGGACGAGGATTTCGGTGTGGCGACTGACAAGTCGGCTCTGGCGTACCAGTCCGCGTGGGCGCTCGCGGCCTACGTCGCCGACCGCTACGGTGAAACACGTCTGAAGGCCCTCTATCGCGGGGTGGCGGCGTCGGGAGACGTCGGCCGACAAGACAACGCGATCGCGACTGCTCTCGGTGTCGATCGCAACCGTCTGATCGCCGACTGGCGCAGATGGCTCGCGGAACAGGTTCCGAGATAAGGAGTACGGTCCGTGCGTCGAACCCTGTTGGTGACCAACGACTTTCCGCCACGGGCCGGTGGGATCCAGTCGTATCTGCAGAATCTCGTCGACAGGTTGCCGCCCGAAGATGTCGTGGTCTACGCGCCCCGATGGAAGGGCAGCGTGGAATTCGATGCGCGACAACCGTATCGCGTCTACCGGCACCGGACGACGTTGATGCTGCCCACGCCATTCGTCGCGCGTCGCGCCGCAGAGATCATCCGCAGTGAGGGCATCGAGACCGTGTGGTTCGGTGCCGCGGCACCGCTCGCGGTGATGGCTCCCGCGATGCGTAGGGCGGGAGCTGAGCGCGTCATCGCCAGCACGCATGGCCACGAGGTGGGGTGGTCGATGCTGCCCGTTGCTCGACAAGTGCTGCGCCACATCGGAAACCACACCGACGCGATCACCTACGTCAGTAGGTACACCAGGGATCGCTTCGCTTCGGCCTTCGGCCGCGCTGCCTCACTCGAGTACCTTCCCCCCGGCGTCGACACCGATCGTTTCGCGCCGAATCCTGTTGCCCGCGAAGAGGTTCGCGCACGGTTGGGGCTCGGCGACGCTCCGACCATCTTGTGTCTGTCGCGGTTGGTGCCGCGGAAGGGGCAGGACATGCTCATCCGTGCCCTGCCGTTGATCCGCAAAGAGATGCCCGACGTCGTGCTGGTCATCGTCGGTGGTGGGCCATACGCCGACACACTGCACCGCCTCGCCCGCGAGGAGGGAGTGGCTGATCACGTGATCTTCACCGGTTCTGTTCCGGCAGAAGAACTTCCGGACTACCACAACATCGCCGACGTCTTCGCCATGCCTGCGCGCACACGCGGCGGAGGCCTCGACGTCGAGGGATTCGGAATCGTCTACCTCGAGGCGTCGGCGACGGGTGTGCCCGTCATCGCGGGACGCTCCGGTGGTGCTCCGGAGACCGTCGTCGAGGGTGAGACGGGCACCGTTGTCGACGGCCGCGACGTTCCGGCGATCGCGTTGGCAGCACTGGCGATGCTCGCCGATCGTTCAGCGGCTGCCGCGATGGGCGCCACCGGGCGCGTTGTCGCGCAGGACAGGTGGCAGTGGCGACATATGGCAGCGCGCCTACAGCAACTGCTGTAGGCGCGCCTGCGTGATCTCAGTGGCTGTACGCCGCTACTTGGAGTAGAGCGCGTCGATGTCGTCGGAGAACTTGTCGACGACCACGTTGCGCTTCACCTTCAGGGTCGGAGTCATCTCGCCGGTTTCCTCGGAGAAGTCGGACGGCAGGATGCGGAACTTCTTGATCGCCTCTGCGTGTGAGACCGTCTTGTTCGCCTCGTCAACAGCGGCTTGGACCTCGCCGCGCAGCTTGGGATCGTTCATGAGGGAGGCGACGTCGGCGTCGGCCGGCAGACCCATCCGCTCCTTCCATCCAGGGAAGGCCTCGGGGTCGATCGTGATGAGCGCCGAGATGAACGGCTTCTGATCGCCGACGACAACCGCCTGCGACACCAGAGGGGCCGAGCGCAATACATCCTCGAGACCCGACGGCGAGACGTTCTTGCCGCCCGCGGTGACGATCAGTTCTTTCTTGCGACCGGTGATGGTGATGAAGCCCTCGGAATCGATGGTGCCGAGGTCGCCGGTGTGGAACCAGCCGTCTTCGAGTGCCTGAGCCGTGGCGTCCGGGTTGTTCCAATAGCCGTGGAAGACCACGCCGCCACTCAGCAGCACCTCGCCATCCTCGCCGAGGCGAACGGCGTTGCCGGCCACAGGCTTTCCGACGGTCCCGATCTTGAATTCACCCGGTGTGTTCACGCTGAAGGCCGCAGTGGTCTCGGTCAGTCCGTATCCCTCATACACCGGGATACCGATTCCGTTGAAGAAGTGCCCGAGCATCGCACCGAGGGGCGCGCCACCGGAGATGGCGAGCTCGCACTGCCCACCCAGCGCCGAGCGCAGCTTGCTGTAGACGAGGCGGTCGAACACGGCGTGCTTGACCTTGAGGAGCAGTGGGACGCTGCCTTGCTCCGACTTCACCGAGTACTCGATGGCAGTCGCGCTCGCGGCGTCGAAGATCTTGCCCTTGCCGCCGTCGGCGGCCGATTGGCGGGCAGAGTTGTACACCTTCTCGAAGACGCGGGGGACCGAGAGGATCAGTGACGGCCTGAACTGGCCGAACGTGGCGACGATGTTCTTGGTGTCGCCGGTGAAACCGACCTCGACCTGGGCCTCGATCGCGACGAGGGTGATCGCGTGTGCCAGAACGTGCGCGAGAGGCAAGAACATCAGCAGTCGCTTGCCCGGGGCGAGCAGGGTGCTCAGGTTGCCCTGCAGCACACCTCGGACCTCCGAGAGCATGTTGGAGTGCGTCAGCTCGCACCCCTTGGGGCGGCCGGTGGTTCCCGAGGTGTAGATCAGCGTCGCAGGGTCGGAAGCCTTGAGAGCTGCACGCCGCTTGGTGATCTCGTCGTCCGAGACATCCTTGCCCGCCTCGATGAGCAGTTCGACGGCACCGGGACCGGTCTTCGGATCGATCTGGAATACCTGGACGGCTGTGGGCAGATCGCCGACAGCCTCGAACTCTGCACGATGTCCGTCGTCCTCGACGATGATGGCGGAGGCGCCGGAATCCCGCATGATCCAGTCGATCTGGCCTGATGACGACGAGTCGTAGATCGGAACGGTTGTCGCGCCCGCGCACCAGATCGCGAAATCCACCAGGATCCACTCGAGCCGCGTGCGTGACAAGACCGCGACGCGGTCACCGGGAGCCACACCGGAGGCGATCAGTCCCTTGGCTATTGCCGTGATCTGCTTGGCGGCGTCGTCTGCCCGCACCGGAAGCCACTCGCCGCCTTCTTCGCGTCGGAAGACCGTCGAGGCGGGAGTGCGCTCGGCGAGACCGAACAAGATGTCAGTACAGTTCTCGTCCTCCTCGATCGTGAAATCGGCGGGGACGCTGTACTCGTTCAACGCAGCACTCATTCGTATCGACGACCTTTCGCCATCGTTGGCAATTGACACTCGTCGCCAATCGTATCCCCGGACTTTTCACGACCCACAACCGCGCCAAAGTTGTGTGACGTGTGAGGGGTCTATCCGCTCCCGTCGGGAGTATGTGAAGCTAAGAGGCGTGACGAGCATTCAAGTGGCGGATGAGACATTCGTCGCTGCGGCGCCCGCGCTGGTGGCAGCCGTGGTGGGTGATCGCGGACGATGGCGATCCTGGTGGCCCGATCTGCGCATGGAGGTGGCCGAGGATCGGGGTGCCGCGGGTATGCGTTGGCGGGTCGACGGTCCGGTGAGAGGAACGATGGAGTTCTGGTGCGAGCCGGTACTCGACGGGTTCGTGCTGCACTATTTCCTGCATGCAGAACCCACCGGTGATTCGACAGGAGTCGACGTGGCAGCGCTCAACCATGGTTACCGCGTGATCGGGAAGCGGGTGACGTTCGAGATCAAGGATCGTCTCGAATCAGGTCGCGCCCCAGGCGATCCCGCGATCAGTGAAAGTGTGGCGAGCTGATGGCCGACCATACCGAGCGTTCGATCGTCATCAACGCCGACGCCGCAGAGGTGATGGCTGTCATCTCCGACTTCGAGCACTACCCGGAGTGGGTCACGGCCGCGCGGGAGGTCGAGGTCACCGAACGCGACTCGGCGGGCAGGGCGTCGCAGGTGCGCTTCCTCCTCGATGCGGGCGTACTCCAGGACACCTACGTACTGCGCTACACGTGGGGTGCAGACGGCGATGAGGTCTCGTGGGTGCTGGTGTCGAGTGATCTGCAGAAGGACCAGCGCGGCCGGTACGTGCTCAGCCGGCAGGTCCCCGGTTCGACCAAGGTCACCTACGAGTTGATGGTCGACCTGCAGGTTCCGATGATCGGTCAGCTCAAGCGACGTGCCGAGAAGGCCATCACTGACGCAGCACTCAACGATCTCAAGAAGAGGGTCGAAGGCTGATCGACCTGACGCCCATTCACATCGTCTTCGGTCCGGGGGGATCCGGGGTGACCGCGATCGCGACCGCGGGCGCGGTCAGCCGACCCCGGACACGGAGACCAGAGGTGCGTTCACCGCTGGCCGCAGATCGGCACACGCTCCTGATCACGGTCGACCGCTGCTCGCCGGTTCCCGACGTGCTCGGTGTGTTCCGGTCACCCAGCGAGGTCGTCGCGGTGTCGGCACATCTGCACCTGCTCTGTCTCGAACGACTGACGTCGGCGACGACGTCGTGGGCGCTCTTCGCCGAACTCCTCGCCGACACCGTGCGACGCTCCAAGATCTCGTTGCCGTTCGTCGACACGCTCGCCGGAATCGACCAGGCGGAGGTGACATCGCTGCCCGGGGTCGAGGATGCGTTGTTGCTGCGGCGGATTCGTGACGAGGCGGTCAGCGGTCAGTGGCAGCGCATCGTCGTCGACCTGTCCGGGGCGGGCGACCCGTATGAGTTGCTCGACGCACCGTCGAAGCTCAGGCACATGCTCGATCGTTTGTGGCCGAGGCATCGCAGGCTCGCGGCCGCGGCCGACCGTCCCGCGGTCGCGCAACTGACCACCGCGGTCGACACCATCGACCGCGACTGCGCCGACGTCGCAGAACTACTGCGTGACGCCGATACCACCGCGGCCCACCTCGTGGTCGGGAGCGGGCATCGCGGAGCGCGGTCGCTACCGCATCAACTCGCGTCCATCGACCTGCTCGGACTTCCGCTGCGCACCATCTATCTCGACGACGCCACCGCCGAATCGGGGCGTCGGGAGCTGGTGCCCGACGAGATCGACGGCGTCCCCGGCGTCGAGATCCGTGGTGTCACGGCGCTCGATGCGCCGCTCGACCGGCCGGCACGTCTGAAGAAGCTCGGGGTGACGCTGCTCGCACCGTCGGGTCGCGCGCGCGGCTCGTCGGCGCTGTCGGTGGTCGGCGACGCCGCAGACGGTCTCGACACCACGTACGAATTGTCTTGGCCGCAAACGCTTCCCGACCCCGGTCGGTTCATGCTCGGACGCTCGGGCGACGACCTGCTCGTCACCGTCGACGGTCTGCGTCACTGCCTGCCGTTGCCGTCGGTGTTGCGGCGGTGCGTCGTCGACGATGCCGACTGGGATGGTGAACAGGTGCACATCCGGTTCCGTCCCGACCCGGCGGTATGGCCTCGACGGTGAGGTTGCGGGTACCGTTTCCGTGCACATGTCCCCGGTTGAGTCTCGGGGCCCGCGAGCAGCAAAGGACCAGCCGCCCGAGATGAGCAGCGACGACCGTGGCAATCCGTCGGGGGGACGGCAGACGCCGGGAGACCGCGACGACGCGTTCACCGGAGACCCCATCGGTGACCCTGTCCGCGACTTCGTGCTGGGCATCGCGGCGCAGATCGACCAACTCGCCGCCATCATCGGCGGAGGGGGACAGTCGGCGTCGAGCGGGGCGACTCGGGGAGCGGGCGCGCGACATCAGGCATTCGGCGACGTCGCAGGCGAGATCAGTTCACTCGTGGCCGAGATCGGCGATCTCGTCTCCAGGCTGATAGCCGCGCTCATCGCGGTACTCGAAGCCGTCGCGAACGCGCTACGCGCAACCCCTGCCACACACGCCTCACCGACCGCGCAGTACCAACCGATCTCGGTACGGATCGGTACGTCGACGTCGCACCGGACGGCCCCACGCCAGACGACGCGCGAGCAGGGCGACCAGCACGGCCCGGCGCGACAGAGCCCCGCCGGGCAGGAACCCAGCACGCACGACATGCATGACCCAGGCTCCTATTTACCCGATCCCTCCCGTTCCTTCGTTGACCGCAGGCACCTCGATGGCGAGACCGAGACGTGATGAGAACTGAGAAATAATGGGCGAGTTGACGATTGGCATCGACATCGGCGGCACCAGCGTCCGCGCCTCGGTGGTCGACGAACGCGGGCGGATGCTCGACACCCTGCGGGCCGCGACGCCGGGCACGGCGCTCGCGCTCGAGCACTGCCTCGATCGGCTCGTCGGCGAGCTCACGTCACGGTGGGCGGCGCGCGCCGTCGGACTCGCGGTGGCGGGTTTTCTGACCCCTGATCGTCAGGTTGTCCGGTTCGCGCCGCACCTGCCGTGGCGTGAGGCGCGAGTCGCAGAGGACATGAGCGCGCGTATCGGTCTGCCGGTGGTCACCGAGCACGACGCCAACGCCGCGGCCGTCGCCGAGTTCCGATTCGGTGCTGCGGCGCGCGGACACAACTCGCTGGTCCTGGCCATCGGGACGGGCATCGGTGCCGGGTTGCTCATCGAGGACGAGATCTATCGCGGAAGCTTCGGTGTGGCGCCGGAGCTCGGACATCTGACGGTCGTCCCCGACGGTAGGCCCTGCTCGTGCGGCAAGCGTGGTTGCTGGGAAAGGTATTGCAGCGGAACCGCTTTGGTCGACACCGTCGTCGAATTGCTCGCCGATGGCGATTGGGGGAGAAGCCAGCTCGCCGCCGACGTCGCAGCCGATCCCGGTTCACTGACGGGGCGTCGTGTCGCGGGTGCGGCCGCCGACGGTGACGCGGTGGCAATTGCGGCGTTCGCGGCGTTCGCAGCGTCGCTCGGTCAGGGCCTGGCGATGATCGCCGACATCTTCGACCCCGACCTGATCGTCCTCGCCGGCGGCGTCGGCGCGGCGTCGGGTCTGTTCCTCGACGAGGCGCGCGAGCACTACGCCAGATTGATCACCGGTTCGGGGCACCGGCAACTCGCGCGCATTCGAGGCACCCAGCTCGGCGAGAGTGCGGGCGTCATCGGCGCCGCGGAGGTGGCGCGCGCGGCACTACGGTCCGAGGATGTGGCGCTCGGCGATGCAGGGTGGTCGACGGCACACTGAGAGCACGCCCTATGGCCCACGCAGGTGTGGGCGCTTGAGTAGAGTCATCTCACAACGTCCCGTCGGCTCACTGCGAGACTCACCCCTCCTCGAGTTCTCACGGTGCTCTGTCCGGCGACGACTTCACCAGTGGCGACGCGGCGATGATGGAGTGAGTCTCAATGTGGTACTACCTGTTCAAGTACGTTCTCCTCGGACCGCTTCTGCGGGTACTCGGACGTCCTGAGATCGAAGGCCTCGAGAACCTCCCCGAACGCGGACCGGCGATTCTCGCCAGCAACCACCTGGCCGTGATGGACAGCTTCTTCCTGCCGCTGATGGTGCCCCGTCGGATCTACTTCCTCGCCAAGGCCGAGTACTTCAACGGCACCGGGATCAAGGGTCGTTTCCAGGCGTGGTTCTACACCGCCGTCGGTCAGATCCCGATCGACCGGACCGGTGCGGAGGCGGCTGCCGATGCGCTCAAGGCCGCGCGGGGCCAGCTCGAGGCAGGCAACCTGATGGGCATGTACCCGGAGGGCACCCGGTCGCCCGACGGCAATCTCTACAAGGGCAAGACGGGGCTGGCCCGAGTCGCGCTCGACACCGGGGTGCCGGTGATCCCCGTCGCCATGATCGGTACTGACACCTTCAACCCGCCCGGAACCGTGCTGCCGCGCCCGACCAGGGTCAAGGTGAAGATCGGCAAGCCGCTGAACTTCGCCCGCTACGAGGGCATGCAGGGCAACCGCTTCATCGAGCGTGCCGTGACCGACGAGATCATGTACGAGCTGATGCGGCTCTCCGGTCAGCAGTACGTCGACATCTACGCCGCCTCGCTCAAGGAGCCGAAGCCCGAAGTGCAGGAGCCTGCGCAGCCGGGCGAGGCATCGGCTGCCTGACTCACATCGGCCGGTCGGGCGCAGGCGCCACGCGGGCCATGCCGCTCAAACGGATCGGATCTCGGCGAGCGGCTGATCGGCTGCCCGAGTGGCGGCCCGCGCGGGGGAGAACGGAAGCAGCCAGATCACGACCAGAGCGGCGATTCCCCACAGCGAGAACGCGTTTCCGACGATGTGGTCGAATACGGTCCAGTGTCGGGCCACCATCGGCAGGAACTGGTACGGGCCGACGGCGAAGATCAGGACGCCGCTGACGGCGATCGCGTTGTAGGCGACGTACGCGCGCCGTGAGTCGGTGCGCGCGGCCACCACAAGGCTCGTCAGGATCAGGGGAATCGACCACACCCAGTGGTGTGCCCACGATGTCGGCGAGACGAGAAGCCCCCAGACCGCGACGACGCAGGTCGCCAGGAGCGCGTTGACGCGCCCGCTCCGACCCGCACCCCGACCGAATGCCGCAGCGGGCTTGCAGGCGAACAGCGCTGCGCCGGCCAGCACCGTTGCCACGAGTGAACTCAGCACCCACGCGAGTTGTGCCGCGCTGGCCTCCGGGAGGAGTCGAATCCACATTGCATTCAGGTTCTGGTTGATCCGACCTGACGGATCACCGATGCGCGTGGTGTGGAACAAGGTGTGGGTCCAGTAGCCCCACGAGTCCGACGGCATCCAGATCCATGCCAGCGCCGCCGCGGCGACGAACGTCGCGGCAGCCGTGACGACCGCGCGCCAGCGTCGAGCCGATGCGAACAGCACGATGAAGACGAGCGGGGTCAGCTTGATCGCCGCCGCGAGCCCGACCAGCACGCCTTGTAGGGGTCCGAAGGCACGGCGGCGTCCCCGGCCGACGAGAAAGATGTCGACGACGATCATCGCCATGAGAATCACGTTGATCTGACCGAAGCCGAGCGTCATCCACATCGGATTGAGCCAGAGCGCGGCAGTGGAGACCACAAGAGCGAGCCACCATCGGTTGCCGATGCGCCCGACGGAGAGCACCGTCAGCACGATGTGCACGACGACGACGAGGAGTCCGATCGTGATCAGTGACATCACGACACCCGCGATGGTGAGCGTCATTGCGCCCAGCGGCACGAAAGCCATCGCGGCGAACGGCGGGTAGGTGAACGGTAGCCAGATGCCGTCGCTGGTGAACGGCATCGAGCCGTCGGCGTAAAGGCTCTGGCCCTGCTGCCAGATCTGTGCCCCGAGCCGGTAGACGTCGAGGTCGATGCGCGTTCTGGTACCGAAACTGCTGGTGAAAGGCACACCGATCATCTGGAGTAGCGACGACGCCGCGAATGCGACGACGATGAGCGCGCGCGCCCACCGCGTCGGAACCCACCGACGGAGCCGGGCGTCCGCGGCGCTGCAGAATGTGGGCATCGATGGCCTTTGTGTAGGCCCCACGTCGGGGGCATGTGGGTCGGTCGGGTGTCGGTGTGCGCGCTCGGTGGCGAATACTTGGCGGTATGCGTTTCTTCTACGACTCGGAGTTTATCGAGGACGGCCGCACGATCGATCTCATATCGATCGGTGTCGTCGCAGAGGACGGTCGTGAATATTATGCGGTGTCGACCGAATTCGATCCCGGGCGCGCCGGTAGTTGGGTGCGCGCCAACGTGCTACCCAAGCTTCCGTCCCCCTCGTCGTCGCTGTGGAGGTCGCGGGCGCAGATCCGCGAAGGCCTGCTGGAGTTCCTGACGGAAAAGGGCAACGACATCGAGTTGTGGGCGTGGGTGGGTGCCTATGACCACGTTGTTCTGTGTCAGTTGTGGGGGCCGATGACCGAGCTGCCCCGCGCTGTTCCGCGTTTCACGCGTGAGCTCAAACAGCACTGGGAGGCTGCCGGTCGCCCGCCTCTGCCCTCCGCGCCCGACGACGCTCACGACGCCCTCAGTGATGCTCGACACAACCTGCGCAAGTGGGAGGCCATCGAGAGTGCCGGCGGTGTGCGTGCGTGAGCCCGGCTAGCCGACGGGGCCGACCTGCGGGGGCGTCGTCGCCGCCTATTACGCTGGAGGGGTGGTGAACTGGACCGTAGACGTTCCAATCGACGAACTTCCCGAACTGCCCCCGCTTCCCGGCGACCTGCAGGCGCGCTTTGCCGACGCCATGAACAGGCCGGCACTCCAGCAGCCGAGCTGGGATCCCGAAGACGCCCACCGGATGCGCACGGTGCTCGAGAGTGTGCCGCCGATCTGCATGCCGGCAGAGGTCGAGGCGCTGTCGTCGCAGCTCGCCGATGTCGCCGAGGGTCGCGCCTTCCTGCTCCAGGGCGGTGACTGTGCCGAGACATTCGCCGACAACACCGAACCGCACATCAAGGGCAACATCCGCACGCTGTTGCAGATGGCCGTCGTGCTGACCTACGGCGCGAGCCTGCCCGTGGTCAAGGTGGCCCGCATCGCGGGGCAGTACGCCAAGCCGCGCTCGGCCGACGTCGACGCACTCGGCCTCAAGTCGTATCGCGGCGACATGGTCAACGGATTCCCTCCTGTCGAGTCGGCTCGCGTCCACGATCCGTCGCGGCTCGTCCGGGCCTATGCCAATGCCTCGGCAGCGATGAACCTGGTGCGCGCGCTGACCGGCGCCGAAGCCGACCTGCGTCGGGTGCACGACTGGAATCGGGAGTTCGTCCGGACGTCACCCGCCGGCGCGCGGTATGAGGCTCTCGCAGGCGAGATCGACCGCGGCCTGAAATTCATGGACGCCTGCGGCGTCACCGATTCGAGCCTGAAGTCCGCCGCGATCTTCGCTTCACACGAAGCGCTCGTGCTCGACTACGAACGCGCGATGCTGCGCCTGGCCGACAATCCCGACCTCGACGGTTCCGGCAATGCCTCCGAACTCGACGAGAAGGTGCTCTACGACCTTTCGGCGCACTTCCTCTGGATCGGCGAGCGCACCCGCCAACTCGACGGTGCGCACATCGCATTCGCCGAGCTGATCCGTAACCCCATCGGGGTCAAGATCGGACCGACGACGACCCCGGAGCAGGCCGTCGAATACGTCGAACGGCTCGACCCGCACAAGCGTCCCGGACGGCTGACCTTCGTTGCCCGCATGGGCAACTCGAAGGTGCGCGAGGTACTCCCGCCGATCGTGAGCGCGGTGGAGGCTACCGGCCACAAGGTGATCTGGCAGTCCGATCCGATGCACGGGAACACCCACACCTCGCCGACCGGGTACAAGACCAGGCACTTCGACCGCGTCGTCGACGAGGTGCAGGGCTTCTTCGAGGTCCATCACGCGCTCGGTACGCACCCGGGTGGTATCCACATCGAGCTCACCGGTGAGAACGTGACCGAGTGTCTCGGTGGCGCACAGGACATCTCCGACGTCGACCTGGCGGGCCGATACGAGACCGCGTGCGATCCGCGCTTGAACACCCAGCAATCGCTGGAACTGGCGTTCCTCGTTGCGGAGATGCTGCGCGGCTGAGCATCTCGGCACCTGGCCGCCAGCCGACAGTTGTTTCAGCCGACGATCAGCGCGCCGACCCACCAGCCGGTCGAGCCGACGCCCGCGGCCACCAGCAGGACGACGGTCAGCCAGATCAGCGCCTGCAGTCTTCCGCGCCCCGGGTCGTGGGTCGGTGTGTCGTCGGTTTGCTGATCGGGAATCACCGTGGGGCGCTTGGTCGTCGCGGGTGGTGCTGTGGTCGGTTGCGGACGCGCAACGAGCGACTCCGCGACCGGTTGCTGTGCGGTCTCACCGACAGCGCGTGGCGCAACGGGGCGCGGTTGTGGACGCACCGCGGCTGCCTGTGCCGCGCGTATCCGGAGCATCGTCTCCCGCTCCGCCGAGCGGCGCGGTGCGGGAACGGTGAATGGCGGCAGGTCGAGGTCGTCGGCCGCGGCGAGCAGGGCGTCGCGCATCTCGAAGGCGTCGACGTAGCGGTCGCGCGGCCGACGCTCGGTCGCGCGAAGGATCACCTCGTCGATTTCCTCGGGTACGCCGTCGATGACGTCGCCGGGCGCCGGGACGTCGTAGGAGAGTCGTTGGTAGGCGAGTGCCAGAGGCGAGTCGCCGTGGAAAGGCGTTCTGCCGGTGAGCAATTCGAACATCATGACGCCCATGGAGTAGACGTCGCTCCTGGCGTCGGCGTCGGCAGACTCGACCTGCTCGGGAGACAGGTACGCCGCAGTACCCAGGATGACGCTCGCCGACGTGACGCCGGCCTCGGCGACCGCGCGCACCAGTCCGAAGTCGGCGACCTTGACCTCGCCCGCGTCGGAGATCAACACATTCTCGGGTTTGACGTCGCGGTGGACGAGGCCGGCTCGATGCGCGGTGCCGAGACCGCCGAGGACGGGATCGGCGACCGCGACGACGGCGTGCGGCGGCATGGGACCGCGCTCGCGCAGCAGTTCGCGCAGGCTGCCGCCCTCGACGAGTTCCATCACGAGAAACGCCGTACCGTCGTCGATGCCCTGGTCGTAGACCGCGACGAGACCGGGATGCTTGAGGCCCGCGACCGCCCGCGCCTCGAACTCGAAGCGGCGCACGAACTGTGGGTCGCCCGAGTAGCGTCGATCCATCACCTTGACCGCGACGTCGCGGCCCAACCGGAGATCGGCGCCCAGATAGACCGCCGACATTCCGCCGCGCGCGATCGGCGCGTCGAGGCGATAGCGGTCCTCGAGGACCGCACCGAGCAGGGTGTCGGCCGGGCTGTTCACGACGTCGAATCTACCCGGCACCACCGACCGCGGGCCCGTACGTACACGCCGCGGCGTGTGCTGGATGACGAGTTGTACACAGCGTGATGACCGCCTGTCGGCATGCACGGCGAAACGGTAATCTCAGGCGGGTGAGTTCTCTGCCCCTCTCGACCGACAACCTCCCCGCCGACACCCCCACCTATTCGCTCGACGACGTCGCCGCACGCCTGCACGTCTCTACGAACAAGGTGCGCAACCTCATCCGGGACCATCATCTGCTCGCGATCTCGCGTAACGGTCAGCCCGCGGTGCCGCGCGTGTTCTTCGACGACGAAGGCATCGCGAAGCACTTCACCGGACTCGTCGACGTGTTGTTCGACGGCGGCTACACGCGCGACGAGATCATGACGTGGCTGTTCACCGAACAGGACGACCTCGGCCTGACACCCGCGGACGCGCTGCACACCCACTCCGCGCGCGAAGTCATCCGTCGCGCGCAGGCACAGGCGTTCTGACGCCCCACATACGACGTCCGAGTGCGCCGATCCGTAGTGGATCGGTCCGCATCACCGACGCTGCCGCGAGGCCACCGAGCGCCAGCGCCAGCAGGGTCTCGGGCAGCTTGTAGAACAAGATCGAGTCGTCGGGCTGAAAGACGATCAGCATGAACGTCGAGATGCCGACGACCAGCGAGCGCACCCATGTCGGGAGTGTGAACGCGACGGCCAGGCACAGCACCCACGTGTAGTACCAGGGGAGCGTCGACGGTTCGAGGATCACGACGGCCAGCATGGCGAGCACGATGCCCGCCATCGCGTCGCGCTCGGAATGCCGCTGCCGCCACCACAACACGACGAGGATGATCGCGAGCAGAACCTCGCCGACGAGCCGGGTGATCGGCAGCACGGTCTGCAGGTTGAGTGGTGTGAACGGCGCGGCGACGAGCGTCACGAGGTGAGCGACAACCGTCGGCAACGTAAACCAGTTCACGATCCGATCCGCCCAGCCCAAACCAGTGAGCCAACCCAGGCCGAGCCCGACGAGCGCGGTCCACGTCGCGAACACGGCGACGGTGATGCCCACGATCGCGGCGAGCACGACTGCCACGTCGCGCCCGCCCACCTGGCGCCGTTGTCGGATGTGCGCCAACCAGATCCACAGCACGAAGGGGACCGCGATCCCCGCGGTGATCTTGATCGAGACCGCACACCCGAGCAGCACGAGCC
Organism: Gordonia sp. UBA7860; assembly: GCF_002500165.1. Taxonomy (NCBI): domain Bacteria; kingdom Bacillati; phylum Actinomycetota; class Actinomycetes; order Mycobacteriales; family Gordoniaceae; genus Gordonia; species Gordonia sp. UBA7860. The sequence goes on from NZ_DLSO01000158.1 coordinate 42,009, forward strand.
CGCCGACGTGTCGCCCGGTGACGACCAGCGCCATCCCCGCGGACAACACACCCATCATGAGTAGTTCGACGTGCGGTCCGCCCACCAGGTGGATCAGGACGAGCGGGTTGAACAGCACCAGCCACAGTCCCGCGGCGGGCGACGCCCCGAAGTGGCGGGCGAGGCGCGGAATTGCCCAGAGAGACAACAGGAGTCCTGGCAGCAGCACCAGTCGCATGGCGAGTACGCCCAGGATGACGTGATCGCCGGTCACCGCGACGACCAGGTGCGTCACCCACACGAAGAGCGGGCCGTAGGGCGCCGTGGTCGACGCCCAGACCTGCGCCATGCTGTCGACGAGTGGTCCCGGGTTGTGGGCCGGGCCGTCGGCGTACGGCGAGAAGCTCGCGCCGAACAGGGCGCCCTGGCCGAGGTAGGCATAGACGTCGCGACTGTAGAGCGGCACGGTCACCATCAACGGCGCAGCCCACGCCAGCACCCACCCGCCCAGGTGGAGGCCGCTGTGATCACTGTTGCTGTCGCACAGGATGCGCCCCAGGCGTATCCACGCGATGACCATCAGCGTCACGCCGACCCAGAATGTGATGCCGCACAGCGATTTACCGTGTCCGTAGGTGAGCCAGCTCAGTCCGGTATCGGTCAGGATCGGATGGTTGCGGGGTATGTCGGCAATGCCGAAACCGCCGAGGCACACCATGATCGAGCCGATCAGGCCCGCGATGAGGGTGCGTCGCGTCGTCGTCGTCGATGTGCCGCCGGCGCTCGCGTCGGCGTCCACCTTCACGTCGGTGTCCATACTCAGGCGTCGTCCATGTTCAGGCGTCGCGATGCGCCATACGACGCGCGACGGCGACGAGGTCGGTGTACACGGCATCGTCGATGTCGGTGCTCTCGAGTGTCGTAACGGCGGAGTCGAGCAGCGTGTCGATGGTGCGCTCGACGTCGGCGACGGCGCCCACGTCGGTGAGAATCCCACGCGCAGTGGCCAATTCGTCCGCCGACAGTTCGGTTCCGATCACCGAACGCAATGTGTCGCCGAGTGCGGGATCGTGAGCGTCGGCGCGGGAGAGTCCCAGCCCGAGAAGGGCCGTCCGCTTGCCTGCGACGAGATCGTCACCCGAGGGCTTGCCGGTACGGGCAGGGTCGCCGAACACACCGAGCAGATCGTCCTGCAACTGGAACGCGATGCCCAGATCGTGGCCGACCGAACGTAGGTGGTCGACGAGTTGCTCGGAGGCGCCCGCGGCGCGGGCACCGAGCTCGAGTGGCCGGGCGACCGTATAGGCGGCGGTCTTGAACTCCATCACCCGATAGGCGGCTTCCGTCGATTCCTCGCCACTGACCTCGTTGACGATGTCGAGGACCTGGCCTCCGAGCACCTCCGTGCGCATCGCCGCCCACGTCGCGATCACTCCCGGTGGCAGGGGTGCAACGGGCGGACCTTCAACCGGCCTGCCCGCGGGCGACACGGTCGCGGGGGCGTACCCGTGGACGAGATCGTCGGCCCATGCGAGCGCGAAATCGCCTGCCAGAACAGCCGACGCGACGCCGTGTTCGGCCGCGTCTCCGCGCCATCCCGCGTCGCGATGGACGCGCTCGAACACCCGGTGCACCGTTGGTCGACCGCGCCGTGTGTCGGAGGCGTCGATGATGTCGTCGTGAATGAGCGCGCACCCCTGCACGAGTTCGAGGGCGGCACAGATTCGCAGTGCGTCGGAGTCGGTGAGGCCGGTCGGTATCCCGTTGGTGTCGCCGCGGCCCGCCTGCCAACCCGCGTACGCGAAGACGGGGCGGATGCGCTTGCCGCCCGACAGTACGAAATCGGCGACGACCTGCGCCGACGACCCGACGACCGGCGAAATGGCTGCGGCGGTCGACACCGCGGTGCCGAGAAAGTCGCGCAGCACGGATTCGACTGCGCCGGGAACCTCGGCGAGGCGCGTTGGTACGGGAGCGGTCGAGGTCACGTGTCACAGGCTAGCCCGTACACTGGTCCGGTGAATTCATCCGCCCCGGTGCCGTCCGTCGTCGAACGTCTGTCTGCGCCGCATCCGGGACAGGTGCCCTTCTCCGTCGAGTTCCTCCCGCCCAAAGACGCCGAGGGCGAGGCGCGCCTGTGGCGCGCGGTCCGTGTCTTCGAGCGGCTCAATCCGGCGTTCGTGTCGCTGACGTACGGCGCGGGCGGTAGCACCCGTGACCGCACCGTGCGGATCGCGGGACAACTCGCCACCGAGACCACGCTGGTGCCGGTTGCGCACCTGACCGCGGTGAACCACTCGATCGCCGAATTGCGCTCGTTGGTCGGTGCGTACGCCGACAAGGGCATCACCAATATCCTTGCGCTGCGCGGTGATCCGCCGGGAGATCCGCTCGGTGAGTGGGTCAAGCATCCCGAGGGCGTCTCGTACGCCGAAGAACTCGTCGACCTCATCGGCGAACTCGGCCAGTTCCACGTCGGTGTCGCCTCGTTCCCCGAGGGCCATCACCGCGCTCCCGATCTCGACCACGACACCCGCGTCCTGGTGAGCAAGCTTCGCGCGGGCGCCGAATACTCGGTCACCCAACTGTTCTTCGACGTCGAGTTCTACCTCCGCCTGCGCGACCGCGTCGCCGCGGCCGACGCGGAGCAGGGAGCCAAGCCGATCATCCCCGAGATCATGCCGATCACGTCGCTGGCCTCGGTTCGACGGATGGTCGAGCTGTCCGGGTCTGTGCTGCCCGACAGCGTCGAGCGACGGTTGATCGACGCTGCGGGCTCGGGTGAACAAGAGGATCGAGCAGCGGTGCGCGCTGTCGGCATCGACATCGCCACCGAGATGTCGCAACGTCTCATCGCCGAGGGCGTCCCAGGGCTGCATTTCATCAGCCTCAACTTCGCCAAGGCCACCTGCGAGGTGCTCGACCGCCTCGGCGTCGACACCTCCGACGCCCTGCCGCTCGTCTCGTCGAACTAGCTACCCGCGACGGCGATGCGGAACGGCTGTCGCCAGGCCAGGGTGTGCGCGGCGCCATCGACGGTAAGTATCGGGAGTGCGACGGCGCGGACAAACCAGGAGTTGATCCAGTGTGTGTCCACGGTCACTTCGATAGCCGATCTCACAAGCTCTGATCGTGGCACGTCAGCGCTGTAGGGGTAGCGACAACGCGCACTGCCCCTTGAATAATCGCCGGTTGAATAATCGCCGGTTGAATAATCGCCGGTTGAATAATCGCCGGACTACACAGCGCTTAGCCGGTGGGGCCGCCGCTCTCCGGCTTCTGGCCACCCGCCGCGGAGGCATCTGCGCCTGCGCCGGAGGAGGTCGTCGTCGACGATGCGGTGGCCCGCGGTGTCGTCGCCTTTTGGGCGGGTGCGGTTCGACGCACCGGCCGCGGCCGTCCTGGGCGCGGGCTGGTGTCGCGGTGCGAGTACGCCAACCAGATGACGAGTGCGACGACGAGCAGGCACACGACCACGAGGAGCCACGTCCACCCGGTGAACGCCGCGGTCGCGGGGTCGGGGTAGGTCGCGTCGGCGATGAACTCGGTGACCTTGCCCGGTTCGGGCGTCCACGTGACGGAGGTCTCGGAATCCTGCTTCGGGACGTTGCTCGCGGTGATCGGACCCGCGAACGCCAGGGTGAACTTCAGGTAGTCGCGTTCATCGAGTCCGTTGAGATCGGCGCTGCCGCGAAAGCGGACGACGTCGCCGCTGCGCTTGGCGTTCAATTCCATCGTCATCGACGTGTCGCCGAACGCGTTGGCGACGATGTCTCCGAGCTGACTGAGCTGACCGGCCGTCAGATCGGAGAATGTGGCCCTGGTACCGACCCGGCTCGCGCCCTGCCCTGTCGCTCCGGGCTGTGCGGCCGTGGACGAGGCGCTCGCGGAGGGGGCACCCGCAGAAGCGGAGGCGGACGGGTTCGCCGAGTCGCCGCCCTGGCCGGTGCGCGGGCCCTCGCGGTAGTCGGAGGTCGACACGTTGTTGTGCATCGACTCGGGAATGTCGAGTCGCGGCGCGCCGCTGGGATTGTCGGGCGAGGTCGCGACGATGATCGTGCCGGCATACCGGTCGCCGACAGTTGTCGAGCGGGTCAGGCACCCCGACAGCAGCGGAATTGCCGTGAGCAGGATCAACAGCGACGCGATCGTGGTTCGCACGGTACGTCGGCTCGTCGGATCGGTGGGGCGTCGCGTGGTAGCCGGTTGCACGTGCTCATCGTGCCAGATGAAGTTGTGTCGGACTGTCAGTGCCGCCGCCGACTCGCCGCGATCGCGAGCTGTCCTGCGATCCGTCCGCTGGCACCGGTCACCCCGCCTCCGGGATGCGTCGACGCCCCTGCGAGGAAGAGTCCGGCCGCGCCCGGTATCCGATGCCCGGCGAGGTCGGGGTGCGGCCGATAGGTGAACATCTGATCGATCGTCATCTCGACGTGCATGATGTTGCCGCCGACCAACCCGAGCTCCGATTCCAGATCGGCGGGCGTCTGGACGTAACGGTGGTCGACCGACGCGCTGAATCCCGGCGCATGGCGATCGACTTCGGCCAGGATCTCGTCCGCGGCGACCGAGCCGGACGTCGACCACTGGCCGTCACGCAGCTGTCGCGGGTGCCACTGCGACCACACCGTGATCGAATGCCGTTGTGCGGGAGCAAGTGTCGGATCGATCGCCGAGAAACTCATCACGACGCACGGTGGGCGTGGTGGTAACTCGCCGACTGTGGCCGCGGTATACGCGCGACGAAGTTGCGCGCGGTCGGTGACGAGAAGTCCCAGCGCCGAATGCACGCCGTGCGGCGGGAGGTCCGACGGCAGGTCGCGGTAGGCGGGCAGGGCACGCGTGCCGAGCCGGACCGCCATCCCGATACCGGAACCGATATCGATCTCGCGACGCCATCGGCCGATCTCCGCTGGTGGAGCAGCTCGCCCGGCGTCGAGCATGTCGAGTGTCGCGAAAATGTGGCAGGCGGCGATTACCTGACGGGAGCAGTGGCTGTCCCCGGCGGTCTGCACGCACCAATGATCGCCACACCGGCTGATCGACGTCGCGGGCGATCCGGTGAGCACCTGCGCGCCGTCGGCGTCGAGCCGGTGCAGAAGGGATTCGGTGAGCGCGCCGCTGCCGCCGACGGACCTGCCAGGGGGAATCCGGTGCATGAGCGCTGCAAACCCGACCATGGGCGCGGTTCCCGGTGCATTCATGGGCGGACCCGATTGCGCGCCGAACCACGCGAGAGCCGCTTTGAGTCGTTCGGAGGTGAACCAGCGATCGAGAAGCGCGTCGCCGGACATCATCAGTTCCTGGGTCGCCGACATGAGCGACCCCGCACGTCGACCGATGAACCCGGTGCGCGCGGTGTGGGCGGTGTGTCCGATGCCGGCGAATGCTCGTCCGAAGCGGGGGAGTGTCGACGGGGAGTTGAACGCATCGAGCACAGCCCTCGACCGCGGTCCCCACACGCCGACGAATTGTCGGTAGGCGTCCGCGTCGGCGTCCGAGCACGCCGCGGCGATCGACGCACAGGTCGCGTCGAGGTCGGTGCGGAACACCAGCGGTGGTCCGTCCTGCGTCGCGGGTGCGAAACCCCAAGGGTCGCAGTCGATATAGCGCAGCCCGTGGGCGGAGAGGTCGAGCTCGTCGATGATCGGGGAGTGTCGGATCATCAGATGCGCCGACGACCCGCGATCGACGCGATAGCCCGGAAAACGTTCGACGGTCGAGACGGCACCGCCCGGAATGTCGTCGCGTTCGACGACGAGAACGGAGCGTCCGGCGCGGGCGAGGTAAGCGGCCGCGATGAGGCCGTTGTGACCCGCGCCAACGACAACGGCGTCGTGCCGGGGCTGGTGGCCGGAGCGGGTCAAGCGGCTCACCGCGCCGCTGCCGGCGGTGGTGTGCGTGGTGTGCCCACGATCGGTTCCGGCGCGGCGTCGAGCGGGAGTCGTCGACCGAGGAAGGCGAAGGGGCGTGGGTCGCCGGTGAAGGTGAAGTGCCGCAGCACATCGTCGAAGCCCATCCTGCGATAGAGCGACCACGCTCGATTCTGTTCGGCGGGAATCTCCGGGGTGGACAGCAGGACATGGTCTTCTTCGCGGTCGCTCAGCAGCGCGGTCAGCAACCACTCGCCGATGCCGTGGCCCTGGGCGGTCGGGTGAACGTGCAGCTCGGTGAGTTCGAAGTAGTTCGTGGCGACGCGCTCGATGGTCTCACGGCTGCAACCCGAGAGTCGGAGCCCTGTTCTGAGCTGGTGATTCCACCACTGGTCGTCGGCACCGCGATAGCCGTAGGCGATGCCGACCATGATCTCGTGCCCCGACGGCGAGACCGGAGGGCCGATGAGTCGACGCTGTGTGTCGGGGTCGAGCCGGAGGTCGGGGGGAACGGCCGTCAGCGCGGCGTATGCGGTCCACCCGCGACGGGCGATGTGCTCACGCCAAAGCGGAACCCGGTGGTGTTCGGTACCGCGTGGGTAGTCCATCGCGGTCACGTAGACGTTCAGGGCAGCGTCGAGCCAGGCCGGGGCGTCCTGCCCGGTCAACCGAACGAGTCGGGTCGCCAACTGCTCGTCGTCCTTCCTTCTACACCAAGCCGCGCGTCGAGTCCGTGGCAGGCCGCGGCGGATCGGGAATGTCGGTACCGAGTTCTACGCTTCTGCTGTCTGGATTGGGGCCACATCTCCACTTGAAGAGTGTCGCCGTTCTAGCTATATTGAATATGTCGAACGGGTGTTCGATGAACGTGCCTCCGCAAGCCGTTCTGCTTCACCCACGACAGTCCGGGCGGTCCGGCGACGGACGAGGGAAGCGTGCATCGTCGGACCGCACCGGGACTCGGTCACATCCCCGGGTCGTTCGAGAAGACGCAACACCGAAGGGAGCGCGACATGGCAGTCAACAGGCCGACGCGCGGCACAGTGCGCCACGCACGGCGAGGTGCGGTGGTGCGTCCAGAGATCGACCCCGTGGTTGTCGTCCGCGCTCGTGACCTCCTCGAACGCGCGGAGATCCTGGTGGAGAACGCCGACGGTGTGCCAGACGACGCCGAGCGTTTCCGCCAGTACTACCTCGCGGCACTGCGCGCGGCGGGTGCCGCGCTCGCGGTGTATGAACCGCCGACCAAGCGTGTTTCCCGCCGTGTATCGCCGAACGCGTGGTCGCGCATCTCGTCGGCTGTTCCTGATCTCGCCGAGTTCGCCGAGGCATTTGCTCGGCTGTCGGCTGTTCGTATGGAGATCGAGTCAGGTTTGCGCCGCTCGGTCGAGGGCTCGGCGGTCGCCGCGCTCCGTTCCCGCGTGCTGTCGTTCCTCGATGCCGTCGAGGACATCATCGTCGGCTACGAACAGGGAAAGCTCGCACACCAGTCGGTCGACAGGTCCGACTACGGCTTCGACCACATCGCCTGAGAACACATCGCTCGAGACCGCGGCCCACGCGCTGACCGGTGGTCGGAGGCTTCTGTGGGCATGCCAGGCGGTTTCGCTCGGCGTGATCCTTGGTCTCAATTTGTGTCTATCGGCGCACTTGAGGTGACCGTCGGATGGTTATGGTGGTCGGGCTTGCGATCACCTCGTATCATGGAAGCTGTAAGCCGCGAACACATGTCACGAGACGGGCGTCCGCGGTCGCCACAATCTCGTTGAAGTGTGAATCGGCAACGTAGTAAGGAGGGTCGGTGCCACTCTCGGAGCACGAGCAGCGCATGCTCGAACAAATCGAAAGTGCTCTATACGCCGAGGACCCGAAGTTCGCGTCCAGCGTGAAGCGTCGACGGCTGGGCCGATCGTCGGGTCGTCGTCGTCTTCAGGCGGCGGCGATCTTCGCCGTCGGTCTTGTGCTGCTCATCGTCGGTCCTCTGGTGGGTCTGAGCATCGCCGGCCTTCCTGTCGTCAGTCTGATCGGTTTTCTCGTGATGTTCGGCGCGGGTCTTCTTGCTCTCTGGGGTGGTGGACGTTCGGCTTCCGAGGGTTCGGCACCCGCCGACACCGCCCGTCCGGCAGGCAACAAGCGCAAGTTCACCGAGCGCATGGAAGAACGGTTCAACCGCCGCTTCGACCAAGAGTGACCGAGCCGCCTGACTGATCAGGCGCCTCACTTCTCTCGCCTCCTGGCCTTCGTGGTGCTCGAGAGTCAGGCCTAGCCGCATTCAGCGGTTACATGTGTGCCGCATCTAAAAATTTGTATGCTGCAGCACCCACGGCATTCGACAAGACAGACATCTACGAGTCCACCACCGCCCGCCGAGCCGTACCGCAGAGCCACTTCTCAGACCAGCAGGGCAACACATCGCACCGATGTGTTGCCCTGCTGTCGTATGTCGTGACTGCCTCATCGTCGGGGCTCTCTGGATCCCACAGGGCTGCCGTGCGCCGCTTCTCTCGCCATCCACACCCTGGTTCTCACGCCGCCCGCGGGTTTCCCCACCGATATCCCCACCCGATATCCCCACGACGCCCCACCCTGGCTCCCCACACCGCCCCACCGGTCGCCCCACAACGCCCCACAGGCACGCGAAATCTGCTCCCATCAGTCACTTTGGTGCTCTTATGTCCTTCTGGACACGCCTGTCGGCGGCGAGGACACGCGGTAGGTCGCGACATGCACCACCACATTTCTCTTCGCTGACCTGCATCAATAGTTGTCTGCGCCGACTTCAGGGGGTGGAAGGGGTGGAAAGTGGTGGAAAGTGGGGTACTGTGGCAGCACTGGGTGAGACGGACCGGAACGGATCGCTCAGGGGGCAGGAGGTGTCGACATGTCGTCCGTTCGATTTGTCGGCACCTACACACCCAAGTTGGACGACAAAGGGCGACTGACGTTGCCCGCAAAGTTCCGCGACGCACTGGCAGGAGGCGTGATGGTCACAAAAGGCCAAGACCACAGCCTGTCGGTGTTCCGAGCCGAGGAGTTCGACGAGATCGCCGCCCGCATCGTGGAGGCATCCCGTAACGATCCGCAGGCGCGGGCCTTCCAGCGCTACTTCTTCGCCAGCACCGAGGAGCAGCGTCCGGATGGGCAGGGTCGGATCAGCTTGTCTCCCGATCATCGGGAGTACGCGGAGCTGACCAAGGAATGCGTGGTGTTCGGCAGTTTCGATCACCTCGAGATCTGGGACGCGCAGAAGTGGCGCGAGTACCAGAACGAGCACGAGGAGAACTTCTCGGCAGCCAACTCGGCCGCACTGAACGCGGTCTTGTAGCCGAGGAATGGCACACGATGGACAGGGCTTCGGGTGGATCGAGGCCCCGGTCCGGAACGACCCTGGCGTACTTCCCCAACGCCAGGTGCGCGACCGGACCGGGACCTCGCTTCACCCGGCGAGACAACCCGACACAGCCTGCGACGCACGGCATTCGTATGTGCGTAGTTCGCAGTCATGGGAGGGGCAACCCCGGCACCGTGACGCATGGCGAGCCCGAGCGGGGCAACCAGCGTCTGTGTCAGGGATTCGAGATGAGTGTGCGTGGCCGCAACGGGTCGGGGCGTGCAGACAGCACGCGTCGGGAGGTGATTCGGTGAACGCGCCACACGATGGCGAACGTCGTTCCGGAGAGTTCGGCCACGTGCCCGTCATGGCACGGCGGATCACCGAACTTCTCGCGCCGGCATTGACGGCCACTGGTGACGACGTCTCGGATATCGAACGTCCGGTGTTCGTCGACGCGACACTGGGGGCGGGCGGCCACAGCGAGCTGATCCTCACCGAGTTCGACGACGCACGTGTCATCGGCATCGACCGTGACGAGTCAGCCTTGAACATCGCGCGTGATCGCCTCGCCCGATTCGGCGACCGGATCTCGTTTCACCAGTCTCGATTCGACGGCATCGACGACGTCCTCGCGGCCGCGGGCGTCGACCACATCGACGGTGCGCTCTTCGATCTCGGTGTGTCGTCGATGCAACTCGACCGCGCCGATCGCGGATTCGCCTACGCCGTCGACGCCCCGCTGGACATGCGGATGAATCCCGACGACGACCTGACCGCGGCGGACGTGCTCAACACGTATTCGCACGGCGACCTCGCGCGCGTGCTGTCGGAGTACGGCGAAGAACGCTTCGCAGGCAAGATTGCATCCGCCGTCCTGCGGGCCCGTGAGACCGAACCCTTCACCACAAGTGGGCGGCTCGTCGAATTGCTTTATGCCGCAATCCCTGCGGCCACACGTCGGACGGGTGGGCATCCCGCGAAACGCACGTTCCAGGCTTTGCGGATCGAGGTGAACCACGAACTCGACGCCCTGCGCCTGGCGTTGCCTGCGGCACTCGATGCGCTTGCGGTGGGCGGACGTGTGGTGGTGATGAGCTACCAGTCGCTCGAAGACCGGATCGTCAAGCGTGAGTTCGCGTCTCGCACCACCTCGACGTCGCCTCCCGGGCTTCCGGTCGAACTGCCCGGAACCGCACCGGAATTCAAGCTCATCACCCGAGGTGCCGAGCAGGCAGGCGAGGCCGAGCTCGCCGAGAATCCGAGGTCGGCCCCCGTCCGGGTCCGCGCCATCGAACGTGTCGAGAGGAATCGGTCATGACAGTGCTCGACGACCGCACCGTCGCCGACAGTGCAGGTACAGGCACCGCAACGCCAACCCGTCGTCCACGTCGGGAGAATCTCGAATCGGAGCGAGCTAACCGCTCGCGAGCGGCGCAGCGCGCACTCGATCGGCGTCGCAATCGCGTTGTGGCGCAGGGCTCTACGTCGACGCGTGGTGGCCTCGATTCGGGTGTACGACGTGGCTCGTTGTTCAGCCGCGCACGGTCGGTTCCGTTCGTGGTGCCCGTCCTCGCGCTGCTTGTCGTCGGTTTGGGGTTGAGCCTGTGGTTGTCGACGAAGGCCGCTCAGGATTCTTACCGACTCGGAATCGAGCGCAAGGCCAATCAGTCGCTCGTCGACCGCCGTGACAGTCTCAAGCGCAGCTACGAGTCGGGCGACTCTGCGCCCGAATTGTCCGACAAGGCAGCGAAATTGGGAATGATCCCGGTTCAGAATCCGGCCCGGATGGTGGTCGGCGCCAACGGCAAGCCCAAGGTGCTCGGCGATCCCGAACCCGCATCCGGCAAGCCGATGGGGACGATCAACCCCGACGACAAGCCCGATCCCACCAGCAAGATCGACAAGAGCAAGGTCAGCGATTCGATGGGTCTCGGGGACGCAGGCGTTTCGGACTCGAATGCCACCCCGTCTGCTGATACGAACCCCTCCGGCTCGGCCAATTCGCCAGCGCCGAACCAGAATACGACTCCCGGGCAGAACACTGCGCCGAGCCGGAACCAGGGTGCCAATGCGCCCGTGCGTGCCGATGCTCCGGCGCCGGGAGCCGCCGCCGCGCCCAATCCGAATGTCGCACCCACGGCTCCGACCAATGGCAACCCGCCGAGCGCAAATTCGGCGGGAGCCCGCTAGGGCGGTGGACAATTGACAACCATGACACGCGCCAGTTTTCAGCGGATCGGTAAGCGTTTCGACCCGCCCGCTGCGCAGTCCCGGTCGGGACGACGTCCCACATCCGCGGGCGGATCGGGGAGTGGGAGATCGGGCACCGGGGGCCGCGGTGGAGGTCCGGGACGAGGTCCCCGCACCTTCGAATTCCGTAGTCGCGCTGTGGGAGTCGTCATCCTCCTCGTGGTGTTGGCGGTGGCGATCCGGATGATCGTCGTGCACACCATCGAGGCGTCGTCGATCTCGGCAGAAGCGGCCCAGCAACGTGAGTACACCCAGGTGCTGACGGCCAAGCGCGGAGCGATCCTCGACCGCAACGGACGTCCTCTCGCCTATACCGACGAAGCGCGGTCACTCACGTTCCTGCCCAAGGCAGTTCGCAAGTCGATCGAGGCCGAGCACAAAAAGAATCCGGAGTACCCCGACGTCGACAAGCGGCTCAAGGAGATCGCCGACGGCGTGTCGTCGGCGCTCGGTGGGTCGATCAGTTCCGACGATCTGCACAAGAAGCTGACAAGCGACGACGGCTTCGTCTATCTCGCGCGGTCGGTCAGTCCCGAGGTCGCGGCACGGATCGTCGCCGACTATCCCGAGGTGGGTGCCGACCCGCAGGCGATCCGTCTCTATCCGGG
>NZ_DLSO01000156.1:0-443 GCF_002500165.1 Gordonia sp. UBA7860
AGCAGCCAGCGTCCGAGGCGGTTGCTGTTCAGCGACCGACTGCGCTGCGCCATTGCTGAAGCCACGTCTCCCGATTCTGCGCAATGTATGCGGGCGGAAGATTCACCGTCGACTGTGGGATCGGTGCACGTTGCGCCCAGCCGTCGGGCAACGGCGTGTTCTTCTGCACCGGGTACACGTACATCGACGCCGGAAGCGCCTTCTGCACAGTGGGACTCAGCATGAAGTCGACGAGTTTGCGGGCACCGGCCGCATTGGGAGCACCCTTGAGCACGCCGACGTACTCGACCTGCCGAAAGCAACTGTCCAGTAGTGCACTCGTCCCCGGCGTCGCAGCAGGCGACGAGGCGTACGACAGCACTATCGGCTTGTCACCCTTGCCTTCTCCGGCAGTGAAGAGCTGGTTGTACGCGATCTCCCAACCCGACACGATCGTCGCGCCC
>NZ_DLSO01000156.1:634-53893 GCF_002500165.1 Gordonia sp. UBA7860
CCCGACACGATCGTCGCGCCCGCCGCGGACACCTGCTTCCAGTAGTCCTGCCAGTTGTTCCCGAATACTCCGACAGTGCTGAGCAGATATGCCATACCCGGCGACGACGTGCCGGGGTCGATCAGCGCGGCCTGCTTGGCGTAGGTGGGATCGGTCAGGTCGCGCAGACTCTTCGGCGGGGTCTGGCCCTCGCGTCGATACCACTCGTCGTCGATGTTGAGACAGACGTCGCCACGGTCGACCGCCGTCAGCTCGTTGTTCGAGTCGGGCACCGCGTATCGATCGGCGCCGTCGGCCAGAGCGGGCGATGCGTACGACTCGAGCGCCCCGGCCTGAATGGGTCGGGTCGCGAACGTGTTGTCGATCCCGTACACCGCGTCACCTTTCGGCGAACCCGGCGTGAGAGACACCGTCGACGCCAGCTGGCCCGCGTCGCCGCTCTTGACGACCTTGAGCGTCTGGCCGGTCTCCTTCTTGAACTCGTCGAAGACCGTTTGCGGGAGATCGAACGAATCGTGGGTCAACAGCGTGACCTGAGAATTCGACGACGGATCGTCGCCACACGCGGTCAGCATCGACGCTCCGACCGCGACAACCGCTGCGGCCACCGCCCCGGTGCGTACCAACCCTCTGCGCGTACTCCGCTCCCAGCGGGGGCGTCTCACTGCGGTCCGGTCTGTCACCAGCGCTCCTCATCTCCGGGCGATCCACATCTCCTGGTGCTCTTCGCATGCGAGATCGACGCCTTCCGACACACAGAACTCGGGCGACACCACTGAAGAAAGACACACCACCGAGAAGACCGACATTGATCGAACTCCTGTCGATCTAACCAGGTGCATCACTGACGTTCCGCAGACCAGCAGACAGTGCACGTCCGTACGTAACATTCGTAACAATTGCATCACCTGCACCAAAATCGGGGTGCTTGCGGCGTTAGGCTCCCCTGGACACCGCCCCATCGCCGGGGCTTAGAATGACGCGCCGGCGTTTGAGGACAGGACGCCCGGGTAGGGTCCCGAGTGCACCGTTAGCCGGTGCTCGACAAGTACCGAGTGCCCGATAAGTACACCGACAACCGATAGGACTCCGACAAGTGCGTCTCTCAGCACTGACCAGTCGCGCCCGCATCGCAGTGGCCGCAGCAACGGTCGCCGTCGCCGCTTCGCTCGCCGCGCCGAGCCTCGCGCACGCGGCACCGGCGCCCACCCAGGCCACGAAGGTCGACCAGCGCACGCTGGATTCCCTCGGAGCCTTCGCGCCCGCGATCATCGGCTCGGTCACCACGCCCGGACCGGACGGCAAGGTGAACGCTCAGCTGTTGCAGCAGGCGCGCGCGATGGCCGATCAGCCGGGGCTCCCCCCGCAGGTCGCCGCCACCTGGCAGAAGATCACCGACTTCCTCGGCGAACCCGGCCGCAAGCAGGTCGCCCGGATCGAGGCCGCAAAGCCAGGCGATCCGGAGATCCCGCAAGGTCCGAACGCACCGAAGATCCAGGAGTTCCTCTACCCGACGCTCGGCTTCGGCTGCATGCCCGGCGGCGGCAACTCCCTCGGACGAGCTCTCGTGACGGCGGGTCCGCAGAAGGCGCCGGCCCCAGGCCCCAAGCGCGGACAGGCCGGCTATGTCTACACCAGCCTCGGCACCGGCCCCGCGATCAACAATCAGGCCCGCCAGCTGCTGGTCAGCTGGATCAACATCGACAACGGCCGCACCGGTCAGCTCCAGCTCAAGCGCAACGCGCTGATCAACGCGACCAACGGACCGGGCACCTTCACCGGGATCGCCTCCACAGGCAAGGGACGCGTGATCTCCACGATCTACGGCGACGTGACCACCAAGACCAAGGGCAAGGTGCTCAGCTGCACCATCATCCCGACGATCGGACTCGCGATCATCTGATCCGACCCGGGTACCACGCTCGACCGGTACCACTCTCGGCCCGCAGCACCAACGACAAGCCGGGGAAGCAGATCTGCTTCCCCGGCTTCGCCGTTTCCGGCTCCCGATGTGGCCCGAGCCGTCGAATCGGGGTCACCGTGCGGGATCGCATCGGGGTCGCGTGCACATCACAGCTCGGACTCGCGACTTGCAGACCCCACCTCAACCGTGGTCTCTTGTAACTCTAGAAACATCTGTCACATCTGCACCACGCTATTCGCGCGTGGGCTGATGGTCGTGTCGAGGAGAAGCATGATGATGTCGGCCCTACACACCGCACTCGGGCACCGCACCATGACCGGGCAGCGCGAGCAGAACCGCCGTCGAATCCGGGTTGGCGTTGCGGGAGCGGTCACGGCGGCCGCGATGCTGCTCGTCGTACCGGCGACAGCATCGGCTGCGCCCGCGTTGCCGACCGCGCCGACGACACTGGCTCCCGACCCTCAGTCACTCGGCAGTGTCCCGCTCGACCACGAGCTCGCCGAGGCAGTCAAAGCACTCAAGGCCGCAGGCGTCGACCAGTTGGCACTCAAGGCCGCCGAGGCCGTGAAGTCCTCGCTGGGACAGCTCTCCACCGCCGACATCGAGAGCAAACTCAATACCCTCTCCGTTGCCTTCGGTGGCGCTTCGGCATCGCGCGACGTGAGCGCCACCGGCGTCGCCCCCCATCCCGTCGCCGGTTCCGATGTCGCGTCGGTACTCAAAACGCTCGGCATCCAACCGTTCTCGCCCGCGATCGCACCGTTCTGCGCAGCGCCCACCGACGACAACCCGCTCGGGATCGTGACAGGCGCCGCCGGTGCGGCGCCCGGTCCGTGGCCCGCCAAGGAGGAGCCGATGAAGGTTGTCGAGCCCCTGGCGCCGCTGCTGAAACTCATCCCCGGCATCACATTGCCGAAGAAGCTGAATCTCGTCGACAAGGGTGAGACGGCTTTCGCGTTCGTCCCGGCCGCCGTCGGTACCGGCACCGCCGATGACGGTCAGATGCAGGTTGCGTGGTTCAACACCTCGACGCTCCAGGGCGGCTTCGAAAAGCTTGCCCCGGTGACGGATCCGACCGCGCGGGTTCTGCTGCCGATGCTGTCCGGTGTGCGCCTCGCACCGGTGAAGACCGGTAGCGGCACCATTCTCGCCGCCATCTACGGCACGTCGAACAACGCGGGACGCTCGTGCTTCTTCCTGCCTGCGGTCGGCGTGGTGAACGCCAAGTGACCACGTCATCTCGCCGTCGGAGACCGCGGAGGGCACAGGGCAGATCGCTTCGGATTGCGACGTGCGCAGCCATCGCCTGCGTAGGCCTCGCGGCAGCACCTGCCCTGGCGTCGGCGGCCCCACCAGCGTCGGCCGGTGAGCCGAGCGCGCAGTCCTCCTCGGACCCCGCCAAGACTTCCGACCCCACCAAGTTTTCCGACACCACAACGACTGTCGATGCGGTCACGACAAGCGGGGCGTCGGCAGGCGCGGTGTACTCGCGGCGGCCGATCACCCGATCGGATCTGGTGCCCGGCGCGGCGAGCGGCACGGTGTTCACCTACGCGACCACCGGGGCAGATCACAAGCCGCAACGATCGAGCGGCGTGCTGCTGACACCCTTCGGATCCGTTCCCGCAGGCGGATTCCCGGTCATCGCGTGGGCGCACGGTTCCCGGGGCCTGGCAGACGGGTGCGCTCCGTCGGTGCGGCCGGCTGTCGCTGATCTCGATCAAGCACGGACGTGGCTGTCACGTGGCTACGCGGTGGTGAGCACCGACTACGCGGGACTCGGAACCGCCGGAACACCACAGTATTTCGACACCGATGCGACGGCGCGCAACATCGTCGACGCGGTGCGTGCCACCCAATCATTGCGCAGCGATGTCTCGCGTCGGTGGGCCGTCGTCGGTCAGGGACAAGGTGCCGCAGCTGCGGTCACACTCGCTCGGATCGGGCCGACACTCGGCGGCCCGAACGTGGACTTCCGCGGCGCCGCCGCGTCGTCGATCCCGGCACAGTTCTCGTCGCTGCTCACGAAACTCGGCCCCGGCACCGTCAACCTGCCCGCCGGGTTGACCGCCGACGCCCTCTACACTCTCAGCGCCATCAGCAGCGCGCGCCCGTCAGTGGATGTGGTCGACTACCTCACCGAGAGCGGCAGAAGCTGGTTGAACCGTGCGGCGCAACTGTGCGTCGCCGATCTGACCCGCGAGGTCGACGGTGTGTCGCTGGGATCGCTGTTCTCCAAACCACTCTCGGGCAATCGAGAGCTCGCAGGTGTTCTCGAGGCGGCATCGGTGTTGCCGGTTCGTGGCTTCACCCGACCGGTGATGATGACGCAGGGGCTCGTCGATCCGTCCGTGATCGTGCCGCTGACGCTGAACTACATCAACGACGCCCGGATGGCCGACAGACAAGTCACCCCGCGCCCGTATCTGACTCTGTCCGCTGACGGCGCAAACAAGATGGCCGACAACGACATCCGTTCGTTCATCGCCACCGTCATGCGCTGATGGGTCCTCGACAGCGAGCCGCGTCGGGAGGATTTCGACACCGAGCGGCGTCGGCAGGCTTTCCCCTCGCCTACGCACTCTCATCGGCTGTCGCGAGCGCCGCGGGCGCATTCGGAACACGACGCGCCGCCGCACTCACCAAGCCGATTCCGCTCGCCCTGCTCGCAGGACGCGCACTACTGCGTCGACAGCACCACTACTCCGGTCTGGGCATCGACGATGCGCTGCTCGCCGGTGCCATAGCGTTCTCGGCAGCAGGCGACCGCGCGATGCTTCTCGAAGAGTTCACGCCAACTGACACCGAAGCCGATCGCGTGACAAAGGATCGTCGACTCGCGACGGGCGCAGCGCTTTTCGGTGTTGCGCAGCTGTGCTACTCCACGTTGTTCTGGCGCCGCGGTGCCCGACCGACAGTCCAGGCGTTCGCGCCGAGGATGGCGGCTCTTGGTGAGTCGGCCGCAGTCCTGGCCGCCAACCGACCTCGTCCGCTGCTCGTGCTCTCCCCGTACGGCACCTCGTTGGCGGCGATGTCGACGCTGGCGGGCGCCGTCGACTCCCCGCAGCCGTCCGCTCGCATCGGCGGACTGTTGTTCCTCGCATCAGATTTCACGATTCTCAACCGCCGACACCTGATCTCGGGTGCCACCGCGCGCAGCATCAGCGAAGTCTGGGTCCTCGCAAGCTATTTCGCGGCACAGTATCTGCTCACCGATGCAGTCGACGTCGCGGCGTCACCCGACGCAGCCGGCGAGCTCGCCTGACCCGGACCTAACTCGACTTCGCCCGCTTCGTCGCCTCGAAGCGGGAGAGATCGTCTGCCGCAACGGCATCCATCTCCTCGAGTTCGAGACCCTTGGTTTCGCGCACCTTCGCCCTGACGAAGAAGTACGACGCCGCGGCACAGAACGCGAAGAAGCCGTAGACCCATCCGAGTCCGAGGCTCGAGCTGGCCGGCGGGAAGAGCATCGAGATGGTGAAGTTCGCCAGCCAGTTGAACGCGGTACACACACCGAGCGCGACCCCGCGGATTCGGTTGGGGAACATCTCGCTGAGCATGACCCACATGACCGGACCCCAGGTGGCGGCGAACGCGATCACGAAGAGGTTGGCTCCGATCAGCGCCACGACACCCCAGTGCCCATTGAGCGTCAGACACTCGGAATTGGTGTTCCCCGGTGTGCACTGCGTATCGCCGACAGAGCCGGTCTCCTTGTAGTGCGACTGTGTGAAGGCGACGCACGCCATGACGAGTCCGATGAACATGCCCACCGAACCCCAGAGAAGCAGCACTCGCCGCCCGATTCGATCGACGAACAGAATCGCCACGAACGTCATCACCACGTTGATCGCCGACGTGATGACCGACGTGGTGAACGCGGAGTCTGTGCTGAATCCGACGGACGTCCACAGGCTCGTCGAATAGTAGAAGATGGCGTTGATACCGACGAACTGCTGGAAGATCGCCAGCCAGATACCCACCCAGACAAGCGGATGCAGACCGAACGACGGACCGCGCAGATCCGACAGCTTGGCCGACGATTCACGCTTGACGGTCAGTTTGATCTCTTTGACACGATCGAGCGGATGCTGCTCTCCGGTGACCTCCTGCAGGATGCGGGCGGCCTCCTCGTCGCGGTTGTGCCCGACGAGATACCGCGGAGACTCCGGGATCAGCAGCGCGAGAATGCCGTACACGACTGCGGGAATGACGCCGACCAGGAACATCCACCGCCAGGCCTCGAGTCCCCACCACAGGGTGTTCATGGGGTCGCCACCGGGCGCGGCCTGTTGAAAGAGCTTGTCCGACAACAGCGCTGCGAAAATGCCGAGTGTGATGGCCAACTGCTGCATGGATGCGAGCGCGCCGCGATAGCGCGCCGGCGCGATCTCGGCGATGTAGGCGGGGGCGATCACCGAAGCGATGCCGATGCCGAGTCCGCCGATCACGCGCCAGATGAGCAGGTCCCAGACCGTTTGGGTGTACGCGGTTCCGACGGCCGACGCGGTGAACATCACCGCACCGAGGACCATCACGCGTTTGCGACCCCAGACGTCGGCAAGACGACCGGCAAACCATGCACCGACAACGCAACCGAGCAGTGCGATCGCGACGGCGAAGCCCTTGAACAGCGATCCCAGCCCGAAGGTGTCCTGGATGGAGTCGACCGCGCCGTTGACAACGGAACTGTCGAAGCCGAAGAGGAATCCGCCGACGGCCGCTGCGACGCTGACGCCGATGACCCGCGCTGTGTGTTGATCAGATGAAGGGGCAGAACGTGCTTGTGACATTGCCTGACCTCGCCTCGATGCTCGGTTCGCGGGGACGCAGCGCCCCAGACGTGATTTTCACGTTACCCAATGTTGTTCAGCGTGAAGGCGTTTTGCACGGCACCACACGCGAAACCGTGACAGCGCGACGAGATCGAGCTCAGATCGTGACAGTCCGGCGTTCAGGCGGTTGCCGTGCCGCGGCACGTCGAGAACTGCGGGTTGACCATCGGTACGAACGCGATGGCCCCGATCTTCTGTCGAATGACGAACGACACCGGTCCGGAACCCGGATGAATGTCGATCTGCCAGGAGATGTTTCGCGCCCGGCTCGGCGCGCTGACCACACCCGTGCGACCCGTCGCCAGGTTGCGCCACGTGACCGTGACGTCCATCGAGTACTCGACGAGCCCCGGCTTGCCGCGATCGGTGCCGATCAGCTCGATCGCCGGAGGTGGCAGACCGTCCGACGGGAAACGGATGCCGTTGAAGACATCGACGTGGATGCGCAATGGCCCCAAGGGCCACGGATTGGCGCTGTCGCACCTCAGCGAGGTCACGAAGTTGGGGTTGCTGTATTCCGGAATCGCCTGCGCGCCGCCGACGCCGACGGTCGTCAGTCCCGTAATCGCGAGGATTGCCGCACCCACGATCACCGCCATCCGGCGCACCATCAGCCTGCCTGCACCGACTACCCCTTCGCGCATGGCGTCATTGTAGGAGTCCCTAGGATGGAGCCATGGCAAAACTGCAGATTGCCCAAGACCCGGCCGCAGACGAACTGCTGTCGACCGACGCGTTCGCACTGCTCACCGGCATGTTGCTCGATCAACAGTTTCCGATGGAGCGCGCCTTCGCCGGGCCGGCGAAGATCCGCGACAGGTTCGGTTCGCTCGATCCCGAAGCGATCGCCGACGCCGATCCCGAGGCCTTCGCCGACCTGTGCGCCACACCGCCTGCCATCCATCGCTACGGCCGCTCCATGGCAGGCCGTGTGCAGTCGCTCGCCCGGGTTATCGTCGACGAGTACGACGGCGACACCGCGCGCCTGTGGACGACAGCCACCACCGGCAAGGAACTGTTCGACCGCATACGCGCACTGCCCGGCTTCGGCGATCAGAAGGCGAAGATCTTCACGGCGCTCCTCGCAAAGCAACTCGACGTCGCTCCGCGCGGCTGGACCACGGTCGTCGGCGACTACGGCAAGAAGGGTTTTCGGTCGGTTGCGGACGTAACCGACCCCGACTCACTGCAGAAGGTTCGGGACTTCAAAAAGGCCGCCAAGGCAGCAGCCAAAGCGGGCGATCAGGCGTCGTCGAAAGGCTAGGGTGTCGTGGTGGTCGAAGAACGTGACACCGATGTCGACATCGTGCCTGTGGACCTGCGCTCGGCCGTCGACCTGCCGTTCCGCCTAGGGTTCGCGATAGCAGGTGTGGCACTGACCGCCGCGGAATCGGCGGTCACCATCGCGCGAGTGACCGCGACGAGTGTGCAGCACGAGATCGGGCAGGCCATCGGGGTCTCGGGCGCCGAACTCGGCGGTGCACGCGCCCCGCTCGCGCTGCTGGCTCAGCTGAGCGATCTGATGTCACCCGACCGCCCGCTGGGCAGGCTTATCGCGCCGGGAGGTCCACTCGAGCGACTGGTCACTCCCGGTGGCGTCATCGATCGCCTCACCGCCAAGGACGGCCTCCTCGAGAAGTTGACGGCCCCGGGCGGGATCTTCGACCAGATCACCGACGAGAACGGCATTCTCGTCCGGCTGACCGCCAAGGACGGACCGCTCGACCGACTCACCCGCGAGGGCGGCGTCGTCGACCAGTTCACCGAGAACGAGGGCATCCTCGAGCGTCTGACGTCCGAGGGTGGGATCGTCGACCAGCTCACCGCTCCCGGTGGAGTGTTGGAGAAGGCGACAGAACCCGGTGGTGTCCTCGACAGGCTCGCGGCCGACGGTGGTCTTCTCGATCAACTCGTCGGCGAGAACGGCGCGGTCGAGCGCGCCATCACGCCCGGCGGCACGCTCGATCGCATCACCGAACTGACAGAGGTCATCGCGACGCTCGCCCCGAATCTCATCGCGATGCAGGACACGGTCCACGAGCTCGCCGAGACCGTCGATCTTCTCAACCAGACTGTTGCACCGCTCGGCGGACTCGCCGACCGGCTGCCGAAGCGGCTCACACGTGGCCCACGGAATTCTCTTCCGAGCGGCCACGATCCATCGCGGGCGCCACACGACCAGCTTTGACGCTGCGGGGTCGGAGGGTCCCGAGCCGGTCGATCGCTTCGGACAACAACGTCACGTAGTCGTCGACGTCGGGAGCGATTTCCGGCGACGTCGTCACCGAGATGGTGACTCGATCGGCGATTCCGTGCACGCCGTGCGTCAGCCCTTGCACGGGAGACAGCGCGGGAAAGCCCGTTGTCGCGAGGACCGGTCTGCCATCGAGCGCGAGGTCGCCCGCACCCCGATTCACCGACGACACAACGGTGACCCCGGTGATGTTCTCGGGAACCAACGTCGGATCGAAGTGTCCGATGCCCCACCGGGTCAACGCCGCGGGCGTCGCGGCGGTTGCCGCACGCGATGCGACGCGCGCCGGATCGTCGTCGGCGCGACGGGCGGTGTCGATCTCGGCGGCGATCAGACGAGCCCGCTGCGCGAGATCCGGCTCGTCGACGTGGAGGTCGACGCCGACGTTACGAAAGTTGTTGCGCACCGCCTTCTTTGGTGACCGTGCGACGGTGAGCTCGACGACGAGACTGCCCTCGGGATCGGCGAGGAACGTCGGCAGTGCCAGCGAAATGGCCACCAGCGCACCGACTGTGACACCGAGGTCACCGATACGCAGAGCCTCGCGCTCCACGGTGATCGTGCGCAGGGTTCGACCCGCTCCCGGTGCGCGATTCAGGCGTGAGAGCGGCACACCGCCGCTCTGCTGTGGCGGAGAAGCCCGATACCGTTGCCAGGCAACGAATCCGCGAGCGATCATCGAAGCGAACTGCGCGGGCAGGCGCGCCGCCCCGACCACCGCTCCCGCGGCCCGTAGAGCCGAATCCGGAAGTGCGCGTATCGGATACGCGGAGGTGGCGGGTGATGGGGCCACTTGTCCGAAGAGTTCGCGGGCGATCGCCGCGGTGCGCCGACCGTCCCCGAGTGCGTGCGAGAACTGCAGGGTCACGACGACGCCGCGACCATCGCCACCTCTCGGTCCGGCGGCGTCCGGAACCTCGTCACCGAGAGCTCCCGTGCCCGGAACCGACGACACGTGAGCGAAAAGATGTACCCGCCAAGCCATCTCGGTCGGATCGAGCTGCTCGGCCATCCGATCGGCCAGAATCGCGAGACATTCCTGCCAGGTGAGCGCGGCGTCGTCGACGACGAACTGCCGCGGCAGAATATCGGCGTGCACCCAGTAGGGCCGATCGAGCGTGAACGGTATGTCGAGGACGCGCAGCCTCAGGTCCGCGATGTTCGCCGCCCTCGTCGCGATCCACGCTGCGAGCTCAGCGGCGTCGACCGGCCGGTCGTCGGCGAAGATGTAGACCACGAACTGGTCGTTGGGGATGATCGGCGCCATCCAGTACGGCACCACATCCGTGGCCGACAACCGCTGCATCGGGCGAGATCCCGTCAGCCCTTGGGGGTTTCGAAGTGAACGAGACCCTGGACGTGGACGTCAGAACCGTCCACCGCAGCCCGGATCAGTTCAATTTCTGGTCCGAGCACAGCGGCGACGTCGTCGTAGGAGTACGTCGGCGGCGCCGTCACGGTGACCCTGATGAGTTTGCGACCTCTGTCGTCGAGGGCCTTGGCCGAGACATCGTCGAACATCGTGTGTCCGGCGAGGTCGGCGGCGACCGCGTTCGCGATCAGTTTGGGCGCGACGATCAGTTCGCCGTCGTCGTTGCTGCCCGCGAGCTCGAGGTCGTCGACCTTGCTCGGGCGAATGGCCGTTGAGATCAGCGACCATCCCCAGATCAGACCGATGATGACGATTCCGAACAGCAGCACCGTCCACCAGTCCGTGCCGTCGAGGCGGGCGGGCCAGCCCGAATCGAGGTGATCGGCCCAGTCACGAACCTTGGGCACGTTGAGTTTCCACAGAACAGCACCCACTCCGACGACGAGGCAGATCAGACCGATCAGTCCTGCCGTGATCCGGTGAAATGACGCGGGTCCGCGGTTCATCGCGATGCCCCCTTCTTGTGTCGAGTGACCACCTTGAGCTTCACGCGCATCTTCTTCTCCAACGACGACGCAACGCTTTCGAGCGTGTCGCGAAGCGCCGACTCGTCGACCGCGGAATCGGTGGTGACGAGGACCTTGGCACGCCGTCGTCCGACGACCGTTGTCGCGTGTTCGACGCCCGGCACCGACAGCGCCGCTGTGCTGAATCGGCGTGCGACGTCGCCGCGTCGAGTCCACAGGACCTCGAAATCGCCGAGGCTGACGTGAGTGCGCCGACGCGGAGCGAGAGCCGTCCACACCAGGAGAAGGCCCACGATGATGAAACCGACTGCCGCAGCCCACATCCAGTCCTGCCACGTTGCGCCGTCGAGCCAGTCGGCAGCGGCCTGCAGCCACCGCGTGCCCGACACCCAACCCGCCTCGACGAGCAGGTCGTGGATGGCGACCGCGACCAATGCGAGCAATGCGACGCCGATGATCACGCCGGACACAACGGATTTCGGCCCTGCTGCCGGGACGAAGACCTTGCCCTTGTGGGTGTCAGCGGTACGCGCCTCAATGACGGCGCGCTCGTTCTTGCCCGCTGTGTTCTTGTCCCCCGTGCTCTTGCCCGCTGTGCTCTTGTCCGCCGTGTTCTCGTCCTTTGGGGCGGCGTCCGGCGTGGTCGTGCTCATGACTCCTCCTCATCGCTGTCGGTGACCCGCTCGCTGCGGGTGGCCCGACCCTCCGGCGATTCTTCGGAAACCTCCGATGGTGTCGTCGGGTTCGGGATCTCGACAAACCCTGCGCGACGGCTCTTTGCCTGTGCCGTCGTCACGATCTCGGCGACTGTCACATCCACCCGTCCGGGGCGAACTCCGGTCAGCCGAGTGACCTCTGCCGCGACGTGATCACGCACCTCGGCACAGACCGCGGCAACCGCGCACGGCCACAGAAGCGCGACCGTGAGTGTGATGGTCGGCGCGGTCTGCGACATGTCCGTCGACGCGGACGGATACCCACCCGCGAGTGGGTTGAGCGCGTTCAGTACCGACGCGCCCTTGCCGTCGGATTCGATCACCCCGTCTACCCCGAGTGCGGCTCGTTCTGCGATCTTCTCGCCGACACGGTCGTCGAGAACCAGACTTCCGCGAGCGCCCGGATCGGACGCGTCGGCAGCCTCCGGCGACAGGGCCGGCGCTGCCGTCCCGACCGCCGACGCGCCTAGATCGCCACGGGTGACGGTGACTGCATCAGCCACGGTTCCGGCTCTTCAGCAATCGACCGAGATCGAGCACACCGTCGCGGTGCAGCCCGATGACCAGCCCCACGGCTCCGAGCACGATGGCCAGGATGAAACCCGTGAAGCCACCGGTCGTCGCCGCGAGTGCGAGGAGCAATCCGACAATCAGACCGATCACCGCGTTGTTACTCATCGTTGTTCACCTCTGTTGATCGAGTTGGATGTGCCTGCGTCGATGTATTCGCGACGGGGATGTCACCGATCGGAATGTCACCGATGGGAATGTCGCCAACGGGGATCTCCCCGGCTGGTGTATCCCCGCCTGATGTCGTCCCGGGTTCGGCGCGAGACTCGGCGGGTCCGACCGAGATGTCCTCGACGACCACCGAAACGGGCACGCCCGCTACCCGCGACGCGGCTGTGACAACCTCGTCGGCGACCGCACGCAGGTCGTGGTTGACGTCGACGACGATGTGTACCTCGCCCGAGTCGTCGGACATGCGCACACCGCTGACCCGGCCACCTGGCAGATACGTCGCGACCTCGCCGAACACTCCGGCGTGCAGACCGGTGACCCCGGGCACCGCCTCCGCGGCCGCAGCGACCTGCTGCGCCACCGATCCCGCTCCGACGTCGGAGCGAGTCGCGGCGCCCGGATCACTCGCGGCGCCCGACTGCGACGACCCCAACTGCGACGACCCCGACTGCGACGACCCCGACATCACTGCACCCGTGGCGCGCTCGACGTGTCGTCGTCTTCGTCGCCGAAGTGGATGTCGTGCACGGTGACGTTCACCTCTGTCACCTCGAGGCCGGTCATCTGCTCGATCGAGGTGATCACGTTGCGCCGGATGGCCGCCGCGAGTTGGTGAATGGCGACGCCGTAGTCGGCGACGATCGAGACGTCGACAGCGGCCTGCCGCTCCCCGACCTCGACGTTGATGCCCTGAGTGGTGCTGGTGCCCGTACCCGGGATCACCTCGCGGACCTTGCCGACCATGCGTTCGGTCGTGCCGCCGACGTCGTAGACGCCATTGATCTCGCGCGTCGCGATGCCCGCGATCTTGGCGACCACCTGGTCGGCGATCGACGTCTTGCCACGTTCTCCGGCGGGCGCCACCTTCTTGGAGGCATCAGCCAGCGCGACCGCGCTGCTGCTCTTGACGCTCTCGGTGCCGGTCGTGCTCGACTGGTTGGTTGCGGTTCCTGTGGCTGCGTTCTCGGCCATGACGCTCCTCTTTCCTTATTCTCATCCGATATGGACGGTCAGACGACGCGCCCCGACAACCTCGAACGCTCGCGCCGACCTTTCGGCACGCCGTCCGGGGGTAACCGGGACGGGGAGCAATGAAGGCGGGATCTTTGACCCGCTTCCTCATCGCGCCCGTATAAGGTCAGTCGTAGTGAATCCGATATCTGCACGCGTGAATTCGCGTGACGCCGGACACAGTGACGAGTCACCGTCGGCGGCGGGCCAACATTCCGGCGCGCCGCGTCCGTCGCTGCGCTCCGCTCCCGGTCCGTCATCGCCCGCTCCCGCGTTTAGCGACTTCTCCGAGGATGAACTCGCCGCCGCCGCGGCGGCGGGCGATGCCGAGGCGTTCTCGGTCCTCGTCGGAAAGCTCTCGCCGTCCCTGCTGCGCTACCTACGCCGCATGGTCGACGATCCGCAGACCGTGGAGGATCTGGCCCAGGACACACTCCTCGACGCATGGCGCGGACTCCCCGATTTCGCTTTCCGCAGTTCGTTCAAGACGTGGATGTTCGGGATTGCGCATCGCAGAACCGTCGACCATTGGCGTCGGCGCCGCGACATCCCGACCGCGGAAGAACGCTTCGCCGACCTCACCGACCCGCATCCCCTTCCCGCCGACGAGGTACTGCACACGTCTCTCGTCGACGCGTTGCGTCGAGAACTGGCGACCCTTCCGGAGACGTCGCGCGCCGTATGGTGGCTGCGAGAAGCCGAGGGACTCTCGCTCACCGAGATCTCGCGGGTCCTGCAGATCTCTGTCGGCTCGGTCCGCGGGCACCTGCAACGAAGTCGGCGGTACCTCGCGACCCGCCTCGCCCCGTGGCGGCCCGGCGCATCCAACGACGACGCGTCCAACGAAGCCGCAACAAACACCGAGAAACCCGGTGCAGGGCCGACAAGTACAGGGCCGACAAGTACAGGGCCAACGAGTACAGGGCCGAGTCCGTTGAGAGGAGGACGACGATGACGCGAACAGACAGGACAACGCGCGGCGCGGGTTCTCCCGACACCGACTTCGACGACCGCTACGAGAGACTCGACGACGACTCCGACGAGACCGACGCCTGGCTGGTGGAGGCGAGTCGTCGACTCGAGGAACCCGACCGCGACATCGCCCGCCTCATCTCGTCGATCACGGGAAAGCTCGGGCGAGTCCGACGCAACGGCCGCATCCTCGACACCGATGACGGCATGGTGAGCGTCAACGACCGGGTCGTCAAACAGCTGCTCGCCACACGTATCCGACACATACTTGGCCGACTCGTCGTGCTGGTGGAACTCGACGGCCCCGAGAGCCGCGATATCGGCGAGGGCCCGCGCGAGCAGGGCAGCTCGGAGAACGCTGTCAGTCGGGTGCGCATCGGCCTGATAGCCCGCTACCACGACGATCTCGTCGCCGATTCCGATCGCGTACGCGAGGTCGCCGACGACGTGTTGGCGTCGACTCTCGGTCCCTCGGCGTCTGCCACGGCACGCCAACACATCGACGTCCGGTGGCAGGATCTCTACACCAGAAATTGGATCGACTGAGCCCGAGCCGGTACGCGTGTTTCGCTCTCGCGAATGGCACGAGCGTCTATATGCTTTGCCCGACGGGTTTCTTCGTCACAACCGTCATAACGAGCGCGGCGTCTCAAAGGCACGACCGCTGCGCCATCGGGATTGCTGCGTCACAAGGGATATCTGCGGGGGCCGACGCCGACAGAAAGGTCGACATGGCGGACGAAGACGCGACTGACGACAAGGTCATTGACGGCGAAGTTGCCGACGACAAGGTTATCGACGACAAGGCAATCAACGACCCGGGTTCGCCGACCTGGGCACTTCCCCGGGGAACGGTGGTGCTGCTGACCATCGCGGGCATCGTTGTCGCGGTCTTGGGAATCAAATCGATCGGATCGATCGTCGGGCCCGTGTTCCTCGGCCTGATCATGACCGTCGCTGTTGCCCCGTTGCCCGGCTGGTTGCGACGCAAGGGCTGGCCCAAGTGGGCCGCATTCCTCGCGACGGTCCTACTGGTCTACGGGATCATCCTCGGGCTGTTCGGTTCGGTCATCTACTGCATCGCCCGGCTCGCGACGATCCTCCCCCAGTACAGCGACAAGTTCAACGACCTCATCGACGACATCCAAAAAGCACTGTCCGACCACGGCATCGGACAGGACAAGGTCAACGACATGCTCTCGCACGTCGACGCGGGCAAGGTATTCGATGTCGTCGGCGACGTCGTGTCGAGCACGGCGAGCGCGGCGTCGGCTCTCATCTTGGTGCTCACCGTTCTGCTGTTCATGGCCGTCGACTCGATCAACGCCGACGAACGTTTCGACGTTCTGAAGAAGGTTCGCCCCGACGTGGCGCACGCGTTTCAGACGTTTGCCTCGGGCACGCGTAACTATCTCGTCGTCTCGACGGTGTTCGGCCTGATCGTGGCCGTCTTCGATACCGGCGCCCTGTGGCTGATGGGCATTCCGCTCCCGCTGCTGTGGGGCCTGCTCTCGTTCATCACCAACTACATCCCGAACATCGGCTTCGTGCTCGGAGTCATCCCGCCCGCGATCCTGGCACTCCTCGACGGAGGCTGGACGCTCGCGTTGTGGGTCATCATCGTCTATTCGGTGATCAACTTCGTGATCCAGTCGGTGATCCAGCCCAAGTTCGTCGGCGACTCCGTCGGTCTCACCACGACGGTCACGTTCCTGTCGCTGATCTTCTGGGCTTGGGTGATCGGCCCGCTCGGTGCGCTTCTCGCCATCCCACTCACGCTGCTGTGCAAGTCGCTCCTGATCGACATCGATCCGTCGACCCGCTGGGCTGACGTACTGGTCTCGTCGGGTCGACCGACCACGGACGAGGTCGAGGACGCGCGACGTCACAACGATCGGGAGGAGCGGATCCGCAAGGTCGAGAACCAGACTCTACGCGCGGGCGACAGCGACAACAGCGACAGCAGGGATGGCGAGGAGAGAGGTGGCGGTGAAAGCATCGCCTGATGGTCTCGTCAGCGATCTGACCAGACCGGCTCTCGCTTTGCGAGAAAAGCCGTGATCCCCTCCTGTGCGTCACACGTCATCGCGTTGGTGGCCATCGTCGAACTCATCGAGCGGTACGCCTGCGGCTCGGGCTCGTCGATCTGCCGATAGAAGGCACGCTTCCCGATCATCAGGGTCGACGCACTCGACGCCGCAATCCGCAGCGCAAGACCACGGACGGTGTCATCGAGAGCTTCCGGTTCGACGACGTCATTGATCAACCCCCAATCCGCCGCGGTCGCCGCGTCGATCGGGTCTCCGGTCAGCAGCATCTTCATCGCACGCTTACGCCCGATCGCCCTGGTCAGCGCCACCATCGGCGTCGAGCAGAACAATCCGATCCGTACGCCCGGCGTACTGAACGATGCCGCTGTGGACGCCACGGCGAGATCGCACGCGGCGACGAGCTGGCATCCCGCCGCGAAGGCGGCCCCCGCGACCTGCGCGATGACCGGTTGACGGATCTCGTGGATGGTCGCCATCAGCTCGACACACGTCGCGAACACCGCCTCCTCGTCCGCGAGAGTTCTGTCGACGAGTTCGGTGAGGTCGTGTCCCGCAGAAAAGGCGGGTCCTTCTGCCCGAATGACGACCACACGTACGCCGGGGTCCTGATCGAACTCACGCAGCGCCGTTGTGGCTGCCCGCATCGTCGACGTCGAGAGCGGGTTGCGTCGTCGTGGATCGGTCAGCGTGAGGTAACGCAGCGGCCCGTCGTGCGAGACAGTGACCGTGGTGGAATTCATTTCCGACATTTCGTCCTCATTTCTCCGCGCTCAACGTTAACCAACTCGACGATATCTGTGCGCCGGACCACAAAATAGTGGTGATCTGTCTCACAGTATAGGCACTCATTAAACTTGCGAAATAGCACGACGAAACGCCGGAGTGCGCAGGCATTTCTCAGAAAAATGCCAGATTTATCTTGGGTAATCGTCACAGCGCAGGTCAGAAAGTCGATGTGACCTTTCCGTGATCACTCCGTAAGGTCGCCGTTGGTCCAAATACGAGTCACCCGAACACCCCACTCAATTTGTCCTGACCGGGTGACTGATAGGAGGAACAATGACCACGCGGATGAAGAAGACCGCCCTTCGCGCCGGAATCATCGGCGCGATCGCACTTGCTCCCTTCGGCGTCGCGACCGCGACCGCCTCTGCGGATGGACACGACTGGGATGCCGTCGCCAACTGCGAGAGCAGCGGCAACTGGGCAACCAACACCGGCAACGGCTACTACGGCGGCCTGCAGTTCTCGCAGAGCACCTGGGAGGCCAACGGCGGCAGCGGCAGCGCGTCCAGCGCGTCGCGCGAGGAGCAGATCCGCGTCGCGGAGAACGTACTCGCAACTCAGGGACCGGGCGCATGGCCCGTGTGCGGCCAGTACCTCTGATCCTGAGGTCTGCCCACCTGCCGTGACGACCCGATCGGGTCAACGGTTCTTGTCAACGCCCCGCGACTACGCGGACGCCCGTGGTGTACCACGCGCGTTTGCCCGGTCGCGGGGCGTTTGCGCGCCTATAGGGCGCCAGACCCCGTGATCGCGGGCTACGATTCGCGACATGGATGCCGGGCACGGATCGTCGGAGAGCACTCATCACGTGTCCGACGCCGACCGCTCGACGCTGTCGATGTCATTGCTGATGACGCCGGGCATGGCCAACTTCACCGGAAACGTCCACGGCGGCACGCTGCTCAAACTGCTCGACGAGGTCGCCTACGCATGCGCGAGCAGATACTCGCGTCGATACGCGGTCACGTTGTCGGTCGATCGCGTCATCTTTCGTGAACCGATACGCGTGGGCGAGCTGCTCATCCTGTCGGCGTCGATCAATTACACCGGCCGCACGTCGATGGAGGTCGGGATCAGGGTCGAGACCGAGAACATCCATACCGGGATTCGCCGACACACCAACAGTTGCTACTTCACCATGGTCGCCATGGGCGACGACGGACGGCCGCGCGAGGTACCACCGCTCACGCCCGAGACCGACGACCAGAAACGACGCTTCGCCGAGGCTGAACTCCGCCGCGAGGCGCTGCGCTCCGCGCGTGACGGATAGCCGCGACCGCCGTGGCAGCACTCCCATCGGATGTAGGGCGCGCAGCGGTTGACGCTCACTGCCGGTGGCCATAGCGTCGAAGCGAGGTCGGGTCGCACGGAACACCGGCCACCAGCCCCTCGTCAGCCCCCTCTCCTTCAACTCCTGGCCCCTAGCCCCTGACCTCTAGCCCCGGCGGTGAGCGATGCACCACAGCAGAACCGAGAACGACAGGCGATGAGAGTCGCACTGTTCGCAACCTGCTTCAACGACACGATGTGGCCGAACACCCCACGCGCCACCGTGCTGTTGCTCGAACGCCTCGGTGTCCGAGTCGAGTTCCCTGTCGAGCAGACATGCTGTGGGCAGATGTTCACCAACACCGGCTACGCCGACGAGGCCATTGGCGGTGTCCGACAGTTCGTCGACGTCTTCTCCGGATACGACGCGATCGTCGCCCCCTCGGGTTCGTGTATCGGATCGGTCCGCCACCAACATGCGGCCGTTGCCGCCCGAACCGGCGACACCCGGCTCCGCCACGCGGTCGACGAAATGACACCACGATTCTTCGAACTCAGCGAGTTTCTCATCGACGTGCTCGGCGTCACCGATGTCGGTGCCTACTTTCCCCACCGGGTCACCTACCACCCGACGTGTCACTCCCTACGGATGCTGCGTGTCGGCGACAAGCCACTTCGCTTGCTGCGCAGCGTACGTGGCATCGATCTCGTCGACTTGCCTGCCGCCGAACAGTGTTGCGGCTTCGGAGGTACCTTCGCCATGAAGAACGCCGACGTCTCGGTGGCGATGGGCGCAGACAAATCCAGGCATGTACGCGACACCGAGGCCGAAGTTCTTGTCGCCGGCGACAATTCGTGTCTTGCACACATCGGGGGACTTCTCTCCCGCGAACGGGCGGGCGTCCGGACCATGCACCTCGCAGAAATCCTGGCATCGACCGAGGAGCACCCGGCATGAGCGAGACCGTTGAGTCCGATCGGCACGTCGATGAGTCCGATCGGCACGCCGAGCAGGAAGCGTTGAGCCAGCACGGTTTCGGGCTCGGACATCCGCACGTCGGGGTGACCGCGACATTCGTCGGGATGCCGAAGTTCCCGAAGGCGGCCCGCCACGAGCTGGCGAACACTGTCCAGCGCCGCAATCTCGAGCACGCGACGTCGACGATCCGGCACAAGCGCGCAGCGGTTGTCGACGAACTCGCCGACTGGGAGGAACTGCGACTCGCGGCGGAGGCGATCAAGAACCGCACGCTACGTCACCTCGACGATTATCTGCTCGAGTTCGAGGAGAAGGCGACTGCCGCTGGCGCACAGGTACATTGGGCGCGCGACGCGGAGGAGGCCAATCGCATCGTCGTCGATCTGGTCCGCGACACCGGCGCCTCGGAAGTGGTCAAGGTCAAGTCGATGGCCACCCAGGAGATCGAACTCAACGAGGCGCTTGCCGCCGCAGGCATCGATGCCTGGGAGACCGATCTCGCCGAACTGATCGTGCAACTCGGCAACGATTGGCCGAGTCATATCCTCGTGCCGGCAATCCATCGAAATCGCAGTGAAGTCCGCGAGATCTTTCTGCAGAACATGGCGAAGGTGGGACGCCCCGCACCCGACGACCTGACCGAGGAGCCTGCGCGGCTGGCCGAAGCGGCACGCGTGCATCTGCGTGAGAAGTTCCTGCGCGCCAAGGTCGGCATCAGCGGAGCCAACTTCGCGATCGCCGACACCGGGAGCCTTGTCGTCGTCGAATCCGAGGGCAATGGACGCATGTGCCTGACGCTGCCCGAGACGCTCATCTCCGTGGTGGGCATCGAGAAGATCCTGCCGACGTGGGCCGACCTCGAGGTCTTCCTGCAGGTACTACCCCGCTCCAGCACCGGCGAACGCGAGAATCCGTACACGTCGGTCTGGACGGGCGTCGCCGCGGGCGACGGTCCGCAGAACGTGCACATCGTCCTGCTCGACAACAACCGCACCGGCATCCTGGCCGACGAGGTCGGGCGCGCTGCCCTGCGCTGCATTCGGTGCTCCGCGTGCCTCAACGTGTGTCCGGTCTACGAGCGCACCGGCGGGCACGCGTACGGCTCAGTCTACCCGGGTCCCATCGGCGCGATCCTCACGCCGCAGCTGCGCGGCACGGCGTCGAAGATCGATCAATCGCTTCCCTACGCGTCGAGCCTGTGCGGCGCATGCTTCGACGTGTGCCCGGTCCGAATTCCCATACCGGACATACTCGTTCATCTGCGCACCCGCGTCGTCGACGAACATCGGAAGGGGCTTCCGACCGCCGAAGCTGCAGCGATGAAGGCCATGGAGAAGGTCTTCGCCGATCACCGCAGACTCGAAGCCGCGCAGAAAGCCGCGACGGTGAGTCACCGCTTCTTCGGCAACCGGCGCACGCTCGGCGCGCTGCCCTGGCCGATGACTCCGTGGTCGAGTGCGCGTGACACCCCGGTCCCACCCGCCGAGACGTTCCGCGAGTGGTGGAAACGCGAGCGCGGCAACACTTCTGGAGATGAGACACGATGACCGCCGCACGTGAGGAGATCATCGGTCGGGTCCGCGCGGCACTGGCCGACGTACCCGCCGACGACGTCACACCCGTCGACTGGGTCTACGGCCGACCCTCGAGCACGGGCGATCTCGGCCTCGTCGACCGATTCGCCGAGCGCGTCGCCGACTACAAGGCCGTTGTCGAACGCGTCAATTCAGCGCACCTGTCGGATCACGTGAACGCCCTGCTGGAGAACGTCGACGGTCCGATCATCGCCGACGCCGTCGTCCGCGACCTGCTGTCCGGGGTAGACCCGGTGTGGCTGTCCGATGACGATCTCTCCCCCACCGAACTCGACGCCGCGTCCGCGGTGATCACCACCGTGGCGGTCGGCATAGCCAACACCGGCACCATCGTGCTCGATCACGGCGCGGGACAAGGTCGTCGAGCCGTGTCACTGGTACCCGATGTCCACCTCTGCCTGATCCGCACCGATCAGATCGTCAGCGACGTTCCCGAAGCAGTGGCCCGCCTGATCGAGCAGGGCTCGGCGATCCGCCCCCAGACCTGGATCAGCGGACCGAGCGCGACGAGCGACATCGAACTCGATCGCGTGGAGGGCGTCCACGGACCGCGCACACTGCACGTCATCATCGTCGAGGCGTAGTGGCCGGCCGGGAGACCGGTTGACTTCGGCCCTGCCCGGAATTCTTTCAGCGTGGAATCCTTTTCGGGCCACGCCGGTTGGTAGTAGGCATGTCGCCAGATACTCGAAGTATCCGTTTCGGAGTCAACCTGATGGGAACCGGCACGGGAGATCAGTTCCGTGCGCAAGTGCAAGCTGTCGCCGATTCCGGCGCCGATGTCGTTCTCGTGCCCGACCATCTCGGCCTCATCGGGCCGATGCCTGCCCTCGTCGCGGCTGCCGCGCAGGCACCGGACCTGCGGATCGGCAACTTCGTACTCAACGCGCCCTTCTACAGTCCCGCGCTGCTCGCACGCGACCTCGCAACCGTCGATCAACTCAGCGGCGGACGCCTCGAGATCGGTCTCGGTGCGGGCTATGTGAAAGCCGAATTCGACGCCGCGGGCATCCCGTTCGGCCGCCCCGGCCAGCGAGTCGATCATCTCGAGGAGGTCGTCGACCATCTGCACGTCGCCTTCGACGATCCCGCGCAGGCGCCGCCGTTCGTACAGTCGCATCCGCCGATCATGGTCGCGGGGATCGGCGACCGCGTGCTCTCTCTTGCCGCACGCAAGGCCGACATCGTCGCGTTCTCCAACCTGCCGACCGACGACGTGCTCGCCGACCGAGTCGCCCACGTCCGTGCCGAGGCCGGTGAGCGCTTCGACGCACTCGAACTCAACGTGATCGTCTTCGACCTTGCCGTCGGGCGCGAACCCGATGTCACCGCGCTGCGCGGGGCAAACCCGGACCTCGACGACGCCGCGCTCCGCGAATCAGTCAATATCCTCCACGGCAGCGCTGCGGAGGTGGCCGACAGGATCAACCACCTCAACGAAACGGCCGGGATCTCGTACTTCACGTTCATCGAACCGTCGGCGAAGGATCTCGACGGACTGGCGGAGGTGATCGGTCTCGTGCGCGGCTGACCGGTCAGTCGATGAGTCCCTGACGACGCGCGCTGGCAACAGCGGCGGTCCGGGAGCCGACACCGAGCTTGGTGAAGATGTGCACCAGGTGCGACTTCACGGTCATCTCGCTCACGTGCAGCGCCTTCGCGATCTCGCGGTTGCTCCGGCCCGTGGCCACCTGTGCGACGACGTCGATCTCGCGTGGCGTCAGCACGGTGTCGGGTGTGGCGCGCACCCGCGTCAACAGTCGGGTCGCGACCGACGGCGACAGCGCACTCTCCCCCGCCGCCGCAGCGCGGATCGCGGCCAGTAGTTCCGCGGGCGCGGTGTCCTTGAGGAGGTACCCGCTCGCCCCTGCCTCGATGGCGGCGAGGATGTCGGCGTCGGTGTCGTAGTTCGTGACGATGAGAAGATGCGGCGCCCGTGGCAGGGCGTGAATCCTCCGCGTGGCCTCCACTCCCGAAATCCCCTCTCCGAAGCGGAGATCCATCAGGACGACATCGGGTTGTGGGGATCGGGCGGTGTCGGCGCACCAGGCCACCGCGTCGTCGGCCTTCGCGGCCTCGCCGATCACGTCGATATCAGCGGCGTTGGCGAGCAACGCCGACAACCCGGCCCGCACGATCGGATGGTCGTCGGCAAGTAATACGCGGATCACCGGCCGCTCTCCTGCACCGACCGCGCGGCAGCAGGCGCCACGGTGGGAAATGACACGGCGGGAAATGAGACCGCGGGAAATGACACGGCAACGGTGGTACCTCCGTCGTCTGAGGTGATGTCGACCTGTCCGCCGAGAGAGTCGACGCGCCGTCGAATAGTGCTGAGCCCGTATCCCTCCGACGCATCGGACGCGAAACCCGTTCCGTCGTCGACGATATCGAGGTGCACCTCGTCGGCGGTGTACGTGAGGGTGAGATGCAGTCTCCCGGCGTGAGAATGGCGGACCACGTTCGACACCGCGCCCTGCGCCACACGGACAAGCGCCGCCTCGGTGGGCATGGCGAGTGGTTGTGCGTCGCCCTCGATGAGCACGCTGACGGTGATGCCGTGTCCCGATGCGTCGGCGGCGACTCGTCGGAGTGCATCCGCCAGAGAGGAGCCGTCGAGCGGCGCCGGCGACAGCTCTGCGATGAGGCGTCTGGTCTCGGTCAGCGCGTCACCAGCAGCTTTGCGCGCCAACATGATCGACGACGCCGCTTGTTCTCCGGTCGACTGTTCGGCCGCGTGCAACAGGAGTTGGATACTCGACAGGCTCTGCGCGACGGTGTCGTGGATTTCGGCAGCGAGCCGTTCACGTTCCTCGGCTCTGCCGATGGCCTGTTGCTGGTCGCTGAGATCGGCTCGCGCAGCGACCAATTCGTCGATGAGTCGCTCACGCTGTCGCGCCTCGGCGAAGAGCTGTGCGTAGCCCGCGGAGATCACGACGGCGACACCTGCACCGAGCACTGGTCCGATGATCGCGGCCGCCGACCATCCGTTGTGCAGCGCGTAGCCGACTACCGCAACACCGGTAGCCAACGTGACCGCCGCCAAGCCTATGCGTCTACCCATCAGGTGCAGGTAGAGGAAGAACAGGACGAAGACGAGATACGTCGCCTCCGCGGTGAGTGCCAATTCGACCAGCCACACCGCGGTGAGTACAGCCAGCCACAGCAGCGCCCGCCGACGATTGCCCACCACAAGACCGCCCGCGAAGTAGACCGCGAGCCACACCCCCGCGACGATCGCTGCCGCGACGTCGGTCGGAGTCGCGATCAACGCGCGCACCATCACCACGACGGTCAATGCGACTGCGAGCAGGTGCAGACCCCACCGCAACGCAGCGACAACGGGGGTGAGTGGGGACGGGTGCATGTCTTTCAACGATAGCCGCGCTCGGTCTCCGCGCATCCATCGAAAGGAGGAGAGGACACGCACGGAGGGCGGAGCCGATGCCATCCCGACGGGCGACGCGCTTACGGCGTGTGCGGCCGAGCATGAAGAAGTCACCACAGTTCGACGCTGCGCTGCCGCCGATCACGAGGATCGCCGGCTGCGCCGCGACAGAAAGGACCTCTCGATGTTTGTCGCGCTTCGCGACCTGCGGCGCGCCCGTGGACGGTTCGCGCTGATAGCGCTCGTCGTCGTGCTCGTGGCCATACTCGTCACATTCCTCAGCGGACTCACGGCGGGCCTACGCCACCAGAACATCTCGGCGGTGCAACACCTTCCGGGCAACTCGGTGGTGTTCTCCGACGCCGGAACTGCACCCTCGTTCGACGAATCCTCGCTCACCGCAGCGCAACTGGCCGCATGGCGCTCGGCGCAACCCGATAGCGTCGGCGTCGGGATATCGCGGTCGCGGATAGCCGCAACCACTGCACCCGACTCCCCTGTGCCCGTGGCGCTCATCGGTACCGACCGCGACTCGCCTGCACCCGGGAGCGTCGAATTGAGTTCCTCGGTGGCGGAGACACTGCACGCGAGTGAAGGAGCACCCGTCGACCTCGGCGGTCGACCATTTACGGTTGCGCGGATCGTCGGCGACGACTGGTACTCGCACAGTCCCGTCGTGTACCTGGCACTCAGCGACTGGCAGCAGTTGTCACCGCACGCCGGCGCCGCAACCGTTGTCACCTTCACGGATTCGAACGGTGCCGACATGTCAGCGGTCGCGCGGGCGACACAGACGACGGTCACGAGTTCCGACGATGCGCTGTCAGCGCTGGCGTCCTACAAGGCCGAGAGCAGTTCACTCACGTTGATGACAGTCATGCTGTTCGTGATCTCGGCGTTGGTGATCGGCGCCTTCTTCACGGTGTGGACGGTGCAGCGCATCCCCGACATCGCGGTCCTCAAGGCGTTGGGCGCGTCGACCGGTTCACTGGTGCGCGATGCGCTGGGTCAGGCCGCGATGGTGCTCGTCGTCGGAGCCGCGATCGGAACGGCCATCACTGCCCTGGTCGGTGGATTCCTCGGCGGAATACCGTTCGTGCTGACCACCTCCACGACCCTCCTGCCCGCTGCCGCCATCATCGCGCTCGGCCTGATAGGCGCCGCGCTGGCGCTCCGATTCCTCGTCACCACTGATCCACTGACCGCACTTGGAGGTGCTCGATGAGCACGATTGTCTCAACGAATTCTGTTCCTGCCCTTGATATGTCGGCAGTGACGCTGACCTTTCCCGACGGCACCGGGCGTGTGCGAGCGCTCGAGGATGTCAGCCTCGCGGTAGCGCCGGGCGAGATCGTGGCGATCACCGGACCGTCGGGTTCTGGGAAGTCGAGCCTGCTCGCCGTAGCGGGCCGTCTGATCCGACCGGATTCGGGGCGCGTTTCGGTTGCGACCCGGTCGGGAGACACCGTCGAACTCAATGGTCTCTCCCGTGGCGAGGCCGCGCGGGCTCGTCGCGAACACCTGGGCTTTGTGTTCCAGCAATCCAATCTCATCGCGTCGCTGACCGCGATCGAACAGTTGGAGGTCACCGCTCATCTCGGCCAGCGATGGTGGTCGGGACCGAGCCGACGCCGCGAGGTGCGTGAGCGCGCCCGACTATTGCTCGACCAGGTCGGGTTGGCCGATCAGTCGCACAAGCTTCCCGCGCAGCTCTCCGGCGGCCAACGTCAGCGCGTCAACATCGCGCGCGCACTCATGAACACGCCGTCGCTGCTGCTCGTCGATGAGCCGACTTCAGCGCTCGACTCGGCACGCGGTGCCGCGATCATCGAACTCCTCGTCGCGATGACGCGGACACACGGCGCGGCGTGCGTTCTGGTCACTCACGACCCGACACACCTCGACCGGATGGACGCCGTCTACGAGATGGTCGACGGACGCCTACGCAGCGTGACCGGCGATCAGGACGTGGAACCGGGCGTCGGCTCGTCAGAGGCAGGACCGCCGTCGGATGCAGGACCGTCGCTCGACGGCGTGGGGCCTGTGTCCGTGGGCGGGACAGCGATGTCGAGTGCGCTCACCGCGATGCCGTAGGGCAGGAATCGAACCCGACGGGTGGGATCGGTGTTGTGTTGGTTTGCCCGTAGGGCGTCGAGTTCGTTCGCGAAGACCTGCTCGACGCGTGCACCGCCGTCGGCGTCGGTGACGAAGACCGCCCAGACGCCCGAGCCGGACTTTCCTGTCGTCTCCGGTTCGGGTGCCGCACGGCGCGCGGGCTGCTCGAAGACAGTCGACCACGCGACTCCCGACGAAGGTGAACCGAGGAACTTGCCCACCATGTCGCGCAGGCCGTCGCCGGCCTCGCGTGCGAACCGATCGAAGTCCTCCGGATCGATGCCGAACGGATTGTTGCCTGCCATCGTCTACCTCCCTGCGAGCACCCGGCGAACACCGGGCTGCCCTCCAGTGTGGCGACGATGCCGGTTGTGCGCCACAACCGCCGCTGATCGAGCTACCCCCGCTGATCGAGCCTGTCGAGATCACCGCCGACCGAGCTGACCCCGTCGCTGATCGAGCTTGTCGAGATCACCGCGGCGCGAGCGCCTCGATCGTCCACGTGAGATCGCCCGTGGTCAGCGTGGAGCGCAGCCGCACATCGAAGGCGGAGTGGAGCAGCTTCCAGACCTGGCGGGCCTGGGGAAGGTCGATCGACTTGTAATGCGAGACCACGATCTCACCGGTCGGCTCCAGCCACCCCTTCTGCAGGCGGCGAACCGTCGCCAGCGGATCCGGGAGATAGTAGAGCATCTCGGAGAACACGATCGCATCGAACCGCTTAGCCGAACCCGTCGGGTCGACGTCATCGGGACTGAACGTGCTGGCGTCGGATTGCACGAACGCGGCGCGGTCGAGCCCCCTCGCACTAGCCTTCTCGACGGCATCCTGCGCGGCGTCGACTCCGAGAAACTCCGTGTAATGCGCAGGCGAGAGCCGCTGCGCCAACAGCCCCTCGCCGCAGCCGAGTTCGAGCACTCGGGGTCGGGGTGAGGTGCGCAGGCAGTACCCGGCGACGACGTGGAAGCGCGGGGCCTCCTGCTCGTTGGCGAGGTAGTCCCATTCGCCGTCGCGGTACTCGTCTTCACAGTCGTCGACACCGTGGGCGGACGAATACGGGCGCAGGTAGCTCGACACGAGTCCCACCCCGCGTGCCGCTTGCCGCCGCGCACCGCCGACGATTCCTTCACGCGCCGCACCCATCGCCAGCCCTGCCTTCGTTTGTCGGACAAATCCGACGGAATGCTACCGGTGATGTGGGCGCGACGGATATGTGCGGCGCCACAGAATCGCGTTCACCACCGGTAATCGAGGAACTTCCCGTCGAAGGTGACCACCACGCGATCGCCGTCGGGGTCGGGCCGCCTGGCGATGTCGACCTTGAAGTTGATCGCGCTCATGATGCCGTCGCCGAACTCATCGTGGATGAGCTCTTTGAGCGCAGGGCCGTAGACCGCGAGTGCCTCGTAGAACCGGTAGATCGTCGGATCGGTAACCAGTTCATCATCCCGGGTACGGGCAGGCTGCAGACGCAGACTCTCGGCGACCCCTTCGCCGAGCCCGAGTAGTTCGCAGACGATCTCGGCCTTCTCTGCGGGCACCGGATGCTTTCCGAGTAGGGCCGCGACGGTCCACACCAGCGGCGCCTCGATACGGTCTGCGATCTCGGCCCACGTCAGGCCTGCACGGATTCGCGCGGCGATGATCAGCTCGGCGGCATCGGATTTGGACATGATCGGTGCGTTCACCCGCGACTCCCTGCTCTCGACGATCTACGTCGCCCGGTTGCTCTGTTTCCGGTCCACCCTGACGCGGTCAGAGCACTCGCGCCAGTCGAGAGCGCAATCCGCTGTAGAGGGCGCAATCCCCGGTCCGCGCGGCGCGTGATTCGATGACCAGTATGTCGTCCTCCCCTCGCGCCGACGGTGACACGCAGCCGACCGACGCACACGGTCGCACCCCATCCCCCTCTGTTTCGCAGCCGGAGAGCGGACACCGGTCCGCGACTGCACCATCGACCGGCAAGCCCGGCGTCGGCGGACTGCTGCTCGTGGTGCTCGCGCTGCTGTCGGCGGTGGCGCCTTTCGCCACGGACCTCTACCTGCCTGCTTTCCCGCAGATGACCGAGGAGTTGCAGACGTCGGCGACGGCCGTTCAGCTCTCGCTGACAGCGTTCCTGATCGGCATCACGCTCGGGCAGCTCGTCTTCGGGCCGATGTCTGATCGGTTCGGGCGACGTGGTCCGCTGATCGCAGGCGCCACGTTGTGCGTGGTCGCAGGCATCGTCGCTGTTCTCGCGCCGTCGATCGGCGTGCTCGTCGCAGCGCGGTTTGCTCAGGGACTCGGCGGCGCGGCGGGCATGGTGATCGGCCGGGCGATCATCTCCGACCTCTCGGAGGGCCGTCAAGCCGCACGCGCGTTCAGCCTGATGATGATCGTCGGCGGCGTCGCGCCGGTGGTGGCCCCTCTTCTCGGCGGTGTCCTGGTGTCGCCGCTGGGCTGGCGCGGCGTCCTCGGCGTGGTGCTCGCGATCTCAGTGCTGATGCTGGTGTCGGCGCTGACGGTGATCCGCGAGACCCTCCCGCGCTCGAGACGACACAGCGCTCGAAACTCCACTCCTCGCAACGGCTTCTCGGAGCTACTCGACGTCGGATTCCTCGGTTACAGCGCCGCATTCGCATTCGCCTTCGCGGTCATGATGTCCTACATCTCGGCGTCGCCGTTCGTCTATCAGGACATGATGGGGCTGAGCTCCGGCGTGTACGGCCTGATGTTCGGAATCAACGCACTCGGGCTGATGGCGGTGAGCGGACTCGCCGCCAGACTGTCGTCGACTCGCTCGCTGCGCGGGATCGTGGCCACCGGGTTGGTCGTGATGTGCCTCGCGACAGCCACTTTCGGCGTTCTGGTCGCCACCGGCGCGCCAACGGGTTGGCTCGCGGTGCCCCTGTTCGTGTGCGTGAGCAGCCTCGGACTGGTGTTCGGCACCGCCACCGGGCTTGCGATGAGCCATGTGGGATCAGCTGCCGGTGCAGCGTCTGCGGTGCTGGGTGCTCTGCAATTCGGGCTCGGCGCACTTGTGTCACCTCTGGTGAGCATCCGCGGTTCCGACACCGCGGGCCCGCTTGCCATCGTGATGGCTTGTTGCGCAGTGATTTCCGTTGCCGCGTTCGTGGCGGCCGGGCGCGCGCATGACGGTGTTCACGATGAGGCGGTCTGAGGGTCTGCGAGCCACTCTCGCAGGCGGCGCAACGACCAGGTGGTCACGACTCTGTCCTGATCGATCCCCATCGCCTCGGCACGCTGGGCACCCAATGCCTTGAACTCGAGCTGACCGGGCGCATGCGCGTCGGAGTCGATGGCGAACAGGCAGCCGAGATCCCGTGCCAGCGCGAGTAGGTCGTCGGGCGGGTCGGCGCGTTCGGGTCGAGAGTTGATCTCGACGGCAGTGTTGGTGTCGCGACACGTCGAAAACACTTGGTGCGCATCGAATGTCGACTGCGGTCGCTTACCGCGTCCTCCGGTGATCAGCCGTCCGGTGCAGTGCCCGAGGACGCGAACCCGCGGATGCTCGACGGCGGCCACCATCCGACGTGTCATCGGGCCAGCGTCCATTCTGAGCTTCGAATGCACCGACGCCGTCACGACATCGAGGCGGTCGAGCATCTCCGGAGACTGGTCGACCGTGCCGTCGTCGAGGATGTCGACCTCGATCCCGGTCAGCAGCGTGACGTCGGACTCGCCGCGCGCGTTGACTTCGTCAATCACACCGATCTGGTCATCGAGTCGTTGCGCCGAGAGTCCGTTCGCGACCGTCAGACGGGGTGAATGGTCGGTGATCGCCAGCCATTCCTGACCGAGAGCCTGTGCAGCCGCGGCCATCTCGTCGATGGATGCACCTCCGTCACTCCACGTGGTGTGGGCATGGAGATCGCCGCGCAACACGCTGTAGAGCGGATCGCCGGAGGCGGTGAGGGGCTTTGCTTCCGTCTGTAGACGGTCGAGATAGTCCGGCAGCCTGCCGGAGGCGGCATCGTCTATGACCGCCGCCGTGGTCTTGCCGATGCCCGCCAGCGCGGTCAGCGAGCCCTCCGCGGAGCGTCGTCGAATCTCGTCATCACCGACCTCGACGACCGTCGCGGCCGCACGCCGGAACGCCTCGACGCGGTAGCTGCTCTGCCTGTCGCGCTCGAGCAACCACGCGATCCTCGTCAGCGCCTGCGCGGGATCCACTGGCGCGGCGAGTGGGATCAGTGAGCGCATTCCCCGACAGTAGCCCCGTGGACCACAGCAGCGCACTCTCGAACGAATTGGACGCCCACTCAACCACTTTCAGCGCACAGTCGACGAGACCCGGCGGCCGCTAGCCGACGGTGATCGCGTCGAGCCGCTCCCTGATGAATTCACCGCTGGTGACGGGCGGGCGACCGGCCACCTTGCCGACCGGCGGCTCGAGCGGAGTCACCACGGCGTCGTGGTTGAGCTCGTAGAAGAAGATCAGAGAGACCAGGTCCTCCTCGGGCGCGTCGGGCTGCGGAGGCAGCACACGGTGCCTGCCAGCGGGCCATCGGCCGCCCGACCAGTACTCGAGCAGGTCGCCGATGTTGACCGTCAACGCCGACGAATCGTACGGCGCATCCGCCCAGCCACCCTCCTCGCTGTAGACCTGCAACCCACCCGCGCCCGGCTCGCGGTCGAGGATGGTCACGGTGCCGAAGTCGGTGTGCGGGCCGATGCGGTACTGCCCGGGCTCGGGCTCGCCGACATCGGTCATGGGCGGATAGTGATTGATGTTCGACGTCCAGGTGGCTGAGCCCGCGAGGTCGCGAAAAGGATTCTCGCTGCCGGACAGTCCCAGCGATGCCGCCATCAGGGCGAGCAGATCGTCGGAGAGCTTCTTGCACGCCGCGGTCCACGCGGTGAACAGTTCACGTAACCGTGGCGCCTCCGCGGGCCAGACGTCCGGAGCGAACCAGTAGTCGTCCACCTCGGGGATGCCGACTCGTGTCTGGGCGCCCGAGTTGTAGGTCTCCTTCAGGTCGGGAGGTGTTTCGGTGCCCTCGGAGTAGCCATTGGCCTCCAGGCCCGGGCCGATCCAGCCCCGACCACCGACTCCGACGGCGTACTGCCCCTTCACCTCCGGCGACATGGCGAAGAACTCGCGGGCGGTGGCACGCAGCGCGGCGGGCAGCTCCGGATCG
This sequence comes from Gordonia sp. UBA7860, assembly GCF_002500165.1. Classification (NCBI taxonomy): domain Bacteria; kingdom Bacillati; phylum Actinomycetota; class Actinomycetes; order Mycobacteriales; family Gordoniaceae; genus Gordonia; species Gordonia sp. UBA7860. The sequence continues at coordinate 32,311 of NZ_DLSO01000156.1, forward strand.
ATACCGTGACCCGTGACCAGCAGGAATCCCGCCTTCTGTAGCGACTCGTCGACCGCGGCGCACACGGCGTCGGCGCCCTCGCCACCGGCACGCCACTGCGCGAGATCGACGGTCAGGATCGGACTCGACATCTCGCCGCTCACCGCAGACTCCCCATTTTGTCGGAGCGCGCCGCGTTCACGCCGGCATCGACGACCCCGATGTCCTCATTCCAGAGCGCGGGATTCCCGGCGATGAAATCGGTCATCATCGCGACGCACCGCTCGTCGTCGAGAATCGTCACGTCGACGCCGAGCTCGCGCAGCCACTCCTGCCCGCCGTCGAAGGTGCGGTTCTCCCCGACCACCACCGCCCCGATGCCGAACTGCCTGATGAGACCGCTGCAGTACCAGCAGGGTGCCAGCGTGGTCACCATGATGGTCGACGAATAGTCGCGCTGCCTGCCCGCGACGCGGAAGGCATCGGTCTCGCCGTGCACCGATGGGTCGTCGTGTTGCACGCGACGATTGCGTCCCTCACCGAGGAGTGTGCCGTCGGAGCTGAACAGGGCAGCACCGATCGGGATGCCACCCTCGGAGAGTCCGAGTTGTGCTTGTCGGTAGGCGGTGTCGAGCGCAGCCACGGCGTCGAACGTGGACGTCGTCCCATGTCGCGAGAGCATGATTCGACTGTGCGTGGCTACGCCGTCGTGTTCAACCGACAGTCCGTCGCGTCGCACAGCGACCGCAACGTGCATATCGTCTGTCTATGCACGAATCCCCGGGGTCGACGCTCACCCTGCGACAGATCATCGACGACTACCTCGCCGACGCCGATCCGCACGTACTCACCGCACACGATCACCTCGAACGCCCCGTGATCTGGGTGCATTCAAGCGAGATCTATGAGATAGGGCCCCTGCTCTCGGGCGGTGAACTGTTGTTGACGACCGGACTCGGGTTGGCGGGACTCGACGCAGGCACACGCCGCCACTACATCCGAGAGCTGGCCGAGCGCGGTGTGGTGGCGCTCGCCTTCGAGATCGGACGCAGCTTCGACAGCGTTCCCGACGAGATCATCCGAGAGGGATCTGCGCGGCGGCTGCCGATCATCGAGCTGCGTCGGGTGGTGCCGTTCATCACGATGTGCCGTACCGCGAACACGGCGATCGTGTCTGCCGAACTCGCCGACCTGCGGTTACGGGGCGAGCTCGACACCACTCTTCACGACGACATGGCCGCCGGAGGTGGCGTCGCCAAGATGCTCGAACACGTCTCCGACGCCGTGCACTGCCCGATCGTGTTGGTGGGTTCGGGGGGTGCGCTGATCGCCGCGCACGGCGTCGACGACGATCGATCGGCGTGGCGGGCCGTCGACGGTCAAGTCGCGTCGGCACCGATCATCGCGCGCGGACGCGAGATCGCACGGCTGATCGCGGGCCCTGGTGCCACGCAGCACTCCGGCGATCGCGCCGCAATGCTCCTCGACTGTGCGGCAGGTCCACTCACGTCGGCACTCGTACGCGCGGGCATCGGACGCTCCGCAGTGGCGTCGCGACTCATCGAGGAATTGTTGGCGTCACGCCCGATTCGACGGGCCGACCTGTTCGCTCGCCTGTCGGGCTCGGGCGCTCCGGTGTCGCAGTCGACTCAGATCGTGCCGGTCGTCGTCGAGTCGCCTGATTCGCGCATGGCAGAGAGTGCACTCACTCGTGCCGCGGCGACGCTCGGCGGTGTTGTCTTCGAGACCGTCGACGCCACCGTGTACGGCCTCGTCGTGATGCCGACACCTACCGGTGACCACGACGCCGTCGACTGTGTCCGCACGGCGTTCACCGACATCGGTGCACACGCCAGCCGCGTGACCGTTGTCGTCGGTCAACCGTGTGCGACCGCCGACGCCGGGCCCGGGCCAGGACTGTCACTGTCGATCGGAGACTCGCTGCGCACCTGTGCCGAAAGACTCGGCAGCGCAGTCGAATCCGTGCAGACCAAAGGTGTTGCCGGACGCGTGTTCACCGCTCGATCGCTCGCCGTCGACGCTGCGGCCGGCACCATGTCTGCCGCGGCGCGCGACGAACTGATCGACCTCATCGATCCGCTCGTCCGCCACGACAGGGCGTCGTCGACACACCTCGCGCGCACACTCGAAGTACACCTGCGCAACGGCTGCAGCGCGACTCGCTCGGCGCAGGCATTGCACATCGGACGCCAGAGTCTTTACCAGCGCCTCGACCGTGTGCGCGAGGTGCTCGGCTTCGACCCGACAGATCCCGAGATGTATGCGTCGATCCTGTTGGCCTTCAGCGCTTTACGCGCCGACTGCGCCGGGGCTCTCGCGCCCGTATGACACAGGCGGACCTTCCTCCGAGTTCGGGTCTCGGCGGAAGGTCCGCGTGTGTGTGACAGCCGTGGCAGGTGTCGTCAGCCGTATGTGCGCTGCGACTCCTCGACGCTCTTTCTGGCCAGAATCACATACCCCACGAATGCGATTGCGAACCCGACGAACGCACCGATGTCACCCAACTCGGGAACCGCGCGGACCACGTACCCGACGAACTTCTCCTGATTGCAGAACAGCAGGATCGATCCGACCAATGCGATGACGAACGCGGCGAGTCCACCCCAGTTCGCGTAACGGGTGTCGTACAGCAGATCCAGCGACGGACGCTTCTTGCGCAGCAACCGATCGGCGAAGACCACACCGAGCCACGGACCGATCCAGTAGGCAACCAGGAGCAGGAACGCCTCGTACGACGCTGCGGCGTCGGCAAGTGCCCACCAGGCCACCAGGAATCCGACGATGCCGAACAGCACTGTGACAAGCGCGCGCTGCGTGTTCATCGGCAGCTTGAATCCCATGGTCACGAACGCCATGGAGCCGGAGTAGACGTTGATCGCGTTGGCCGCGACGGCGCCGACCGCGATGGCCAGCAGCGTGAGATCCGCGACGAGCGTCGGCAGGTTCGCGGTGAACGCGGCGGTCGGGTTGTCCGACGTCGCCGGACCGATCGTCACCGACGCCGCGCCCACGAGCATCAGCACGGTGCACGAGACGAACAGGCCGAGGGATGCGTAGAGGCCCGTGTGCACCCGCGACACGGTCGGCGGAAGGTAGCGGGTGTAGTCGGCGGCGTAGGGCGTCCAGCCAGCGGTGTACCCGAATGCGGCGCCGACGGTGAGCCAGAAGCCCGCCATCGAGAACCCGCCACCCGACGACGGAGGCGCGTCGAGGTGCGACTTGCTGAAGATGATCACCGCGGCGATCAAGAAGATCACAGCCAGGATCGGCGCGGCGATCCGCTCGAATCGCTGCACGAGGTTGTGTCCGAAAAACGCGAACGCGGTCTGCACGATGACGATGATGATCAGCCCCACGAGCGGGGTGAACCCGAACAACGACGACAACGCGAACGCCCCGCTGGCGCTGTTGGTTGCGAACCAGCCGACACCACACATGACCGCCATGAACGTCGCGGGAAGAATGTTGCCGCGATATCCGAAGGCCAGCCGACCGAGCACCATCTGCGGCACCCCGTGCAGGGGGCCGTCGGCCGACAACAGATAGTGGGCGATCGCGGCGAGTCCGTTGCCGAGCACCACCGCGACGACGGCCTGCCAGAACGACAGACCGAACACGGCCACTGCCAGCACACCGACGAAAATCGTGGCGAATTCGAGATTGGGGGCTGTCCACGTCCAGAAGAGACCGCGCGGCGACCCGTGGCGGGCCTCCACCGGAATCGGCTCGTTGCCACCTGGCTCGACGGCGAGGACCTTGCTGCCGTAGTTCAACTGCGTGACGGCGGCATCGTCGTCGGTGGGTGCGTCAGTACTCATGGCCGCTACTGTGCTGCGTCGGCTCGGGAGCGGCAACCGACGGATTGTCCGTTGCACTCACTCGCGGATACGACATTTCGACGGTCGAGCGTGATCGACGCGACTGCGCGACGCCGCTGCTCACTCAGTCAACGCAGGGAATGGCCGAACCATTGCTCACGGCGCCGCCGGAGTCGGGCGCGGCACCGTCGAGCGATGCCGTTGTCTCGGCGTCGGCCGGATCGCTCGTCGACGTCGCACCCGACGCCGCGTCGGTCGATCCAGAAGACGACGATCCGGAAGACGGTGACGTCGCCGAGGCCCTCGAGGTGTTCGACGGTGCCTGCATCCCGAAGGCCGTCTGGATCTGGGTGCGCACTTTTGCGGTGTCGATGATGTTGACGTCCTGGCCGTCGACGGTGTCGTATCGCTCGACGGGAAGCGTGCGGAAACTGACGCGCTGATCGCCGGGTGCGAGCATCTGCTGCCCCCAAGACGTGAGGTCCCATCCGTCGGAGAGAACCACATCGTTGTTCAGTGCGCTGCTGAGTCTGTTCAGTTTCCCGGGATCGGTCAACATTCCGGTGCTCTGTACCTGATGTAACACCGAGAGCAGGAAGGCCTGCTGTCGGTGGGTGCGGTCGAGGTCGCCGTTGTCGAGTCCGTGGCGTTGCCGGACGAAGGCCAACGACTGCGCCGCGTCGAGATGCTGGCGACCGGAGGGGAACCGAGCGCCCGAATACGAGTCACGGACAGAGTAATTCAGACAGACGTCGATGCCGCCGAGCGCCTTGGCGATGTCGTAGAAGCCGACGAGGCTCACCTCGGCGAACCGATCGATCGGTACGCCGGTGAGCTGACGCACCGTGTGGATGGTCTCGGCACGACCGGCTTCGCGCCCACGTGACTCGAGAGTGGCCTGATCGGTGATGCCCTGTGCTGTCAGTTCGTCCTCGACCATCGCCTTCTTGCGGCCGTACGCCTCTTTGATCTTGGCCTGGCTCACGTCGAGACCGTCGACGTCGACGAGGTCGTCGCGCGGAATCGAGAAGGCGACGATGTTCTTCCTGTCCGCGGGGATGTGCACGAGGATCAGCGTGTTGGTGTTGTAGCCACCCTCGTCACCATCTCCGGCATGGAGTTGCTTGAGGATGTCGGGTGACAGATTGTTGCCGTCGCGGTCCTTGCGGGTGTCCAGACCCATCAGGAGGATGTTCTCGGCCCCGCCGCTCGACGCTGGTCCGCCGGCCAATGCCGCCGACCTACCGAACCCTCCGGCGACGTGTGTGACTGTGCCCCACGCGAGCCCTACGACCCCGAGGATCGCGACCGAACACATCGCGACCGCGATCCGCCCGATTCGCACCACCGACGACCGGCGCTGGGGTTCGGCCGCTAGGCGTCGACGCGTCGAGCGGGGGCGCGACGAGCGGGTACGGGACGAGGCGCGAGCTTCATCGCCTGCGGCGGACCTGCGCGCGCCACGAGCAGGAGTGACCTGCGGAATTGGCTGGGTGAGATCGTCGACCGGCTCCCACCGCGATCGCGGTTCCGGTCGGAGTGGAGCTCGCTGCGGCACAGGCGGCCTCACAGGGGTACGTGACCGCCGTGCAGCGACTTCGCCCGCGGTCAGGCGTCGACCGTCGGAGCCGCGAAAACCTCGGTCACCGGAGGGTGCGCGGCGCGCGCGATAGCGCGACGTGTCCTCCTGCTCCACCGCTTTCGCCCTCTCTCGACAGTTGACTGCCACACCCGTGATCGGCATCACAAGCCGACACGACGGTCTTCGGCGGACTCCCCCACCTCGACTGGATCACGGTAGTGACATCGTCTGTGAGAGCCCTGAGTACTCGACGTTCCGGACGGATCGGACATGAAACACCGCTGGTGAGAACGCCTTTTGCCGCTCACAGCTACCTGGCAGCGCAGCCTCAGCCGCACCTCAGCACATCGGCCGCACCATCGTGTTCGTGAACCTGGATTCCCTCTCGGCAGTCTCTCCCGCAACTGCCTACCCAGCCGCCGACGTCGGCGCACCGCAGGCAACAGACGATCCCGACACCGGCACCGTCGACAATCGTCTTCCCCGCGCGACGACCCGTGATCGAGTGGCCTTCGCAGCACTCCTCGTCGGCACCGCGGTGCTCTACCTTTGGAACATCACCATCAACGGAAGCGCCAACCCGTTCTACGCCGGCGCGGCGTGGGCGGGTTCCCGCAACTGGGAGGCGGTCCTTTTCGGATCAGTCGATCCGTCGAACTTCATCACCGTCGACAAACCCCCGGTGTCTCAGTGGATCATGGGAGTCTCCGGCCAGATATTCGGGTATTCGTCTGCGAGCATGCTGATCCCCGAGGCGATCATGGGAGTCGCGTCGGTCGCTCTGCTCTACGCCACGGTGACCCGTATCTCCGGCAGGACCGCGGGACTCATCGCGGGCGCTGCTCTCGCGCTGACTCCGGTGGCGGCCATGATGTTTCGGTTCAACAACCCCGACGCCGCGATGGTCCTGCTGATGACCGCGGCCGCCTACTGCACGGTGCGGGCGACGTCTCGGGCGTCGGTGCGCTGGCTCGTATTGGCCGGTGTTGCACTGGGTTTCGCGTTCCTCGCGAAGATGCTCGAAGGATTGATGGTGTTGCCCGCGCTGGGCGTCGTCTATCTGTTGGCCGCGCCGACGACGCTCGGTCGGCGCGTCTGGCATCTTGCCGTCGCAGCGCTCGCACTCGTCGTGGCATCGGGATGGTATGTGGTGCTCACGCTTCTATGGCCCGCATCGTCGCGTCCGTACCTCGCCGGCTCGACGGACAACAACTTCATGAATCTGGTCCTCGGCTACAACGGACTCGACCGAATCCAGGGACGCAGTCACGCGGGCGGTCCCTCCGAGACCGCTATGGATGAATTCATACGCCAGAATCCCTCTCTGGCACGCGGTTTCGGCGGTGGCATGTTCGGGAGCACCCCCGGCTTGGGTCGACTCTTCGCCGGAGAGTTCGGAGCGGAGATCTCGTTCCTGCTGCCATCGGCGCTCATCGCGCTCGTGGTGGTGCTCGCGCTGCGCGGGCACGCACCACGCACCGACCTCGTGCACGCGGGCGCACTGCTGTTCGGACTCTGGTTACTGCTCGACGGAATCGTGTTGTCCTACATGAGCGGAACGGTCCATCCCTACTACTCACTTGCGATCGCACCTCCCATCGCGGGACTGGTCGGGATCGGAGTCGTCGAGGCGTGGCGCGCCCGCGAGTCGACGACGGTGTGGCGCGCGATCATCGCGCGCGTGGGGTTGGCAGCGATGATCGTCGCGGGTGGTGTCTGGGCGTTCGTTCTGCTCGACCGCGAATCGTCGTGGCTCCCCTGGTTGCGTTGGGCGGTACTGCTTGTCGCTGTCGCGGCAGCGGTACTCGCGGCTGTGCCGACACGTGCGCGTCGACCCGTCGCCCTCATCGCCGCTGGATGCGGTGTGCTGGCCGTGCTCTCGGCTCCGGCGGCGTTCGCGATCAACGGCGACGCCGTGGCACACACCGGCGGCGGACCGTCGGTCCTACCCGGCCACAACACTTCTGGGCACGACACGTCCGGACACAGCAGCACAGGCGGCGGGGGCATGGGCACCGCGGCGGATTCGCCGCAGCTCGACCACCTGCTGCAATCGAGCTCCGCACGCTGGGCGGCGGCCACCAACAGGACGTCGAGCGCAGCGTCTCTCGAACTCGACGCTCGCGTCCCGGTCATGGGTATCGGCGGATTCTCCAACGATCCGACACCGACGCTCGCTCAGTTCCAGAAGTACGTGGCCGACAAGGAGATCGGCTACTACGTGGTCGCCACCCCACGCGATTCAGAAACCGAAACACATAGCGCGTCGGCCGCATTCGACGGGTTCGGGGGCGGACAACGCGCGAGCGGACGAGGCAGCTCGGTGACCGCACCCATCGGGCAGTGGGTCACAAGCCATTACGCCGCCCGCACCGTCGGCAGCTACACGGTCTATGACCTGAGCGCGCCGCCGAGCACAGTCACGACATCGGCGTCGACGGAAACCACCGCTACACAACAGAACTCCGGCACCTCGGGGCCGGAAACACATTCGACGACACGTCGTCGTACCCATCACCTGGCACGAAGCTGAGGAGAACACCGGTGTTTTGTCAGCAAATTCAGAATTCGGCAGTGGCAGTGTTCTCAGTAGCGGACGGCAGTGTGGTCTCGTGAACAGCAATACGCCCGACGAGTCCGACACCTCACCGATCGAAGGTTCTCACCCGGATCAGGGACACAACGAACCCAACCCAGGCCCAGCACCCGACCCGGGGACACCGTGGCAGGGCGCACCGTACGAAAACCCTTACACAGAGCCATATCCCACCGCGGCCTATCCCAGTGAGCCTAATCCCACTCCCGGGCAGTTCGCTGGCGCATACCCGGGCGCTCCGACGCCCCCTGCCCCTGCCCAGCGATCCCGTGGCATCGCGAAACCGGTCGTCGCGACGGCGGTGCTGGCCGGATTGGTCGGTGGACTCGTCGGCGTCGGAGGGTATGCCCTTCTCGATCACGGCTCGTCGTCGAGCGCGCCCGTAATCGCATCGGCACCGGCCGCCGCGACCAATGCCGCTGACGCGCAACCCGGTTCGGTCACCTACGCCGCTCAGGTGGCGTCGAAGTCGACGGCCGACATCAAGGTCGCAACCAGCCAGGGCACGGCCGTCGGTAGCGGCATCATCCTCTCGCCGGACGGCTACGTCCTCACCAACAATCACGTGGTGTCGGGCGTCGGCAGCGGCGCCAAGATCCAGGTGACCACCCCGGACGGAAAGACCTATCCCGCAAGCGTGAAGGGCACTTCTCCCTCGTACGACATCGCGGTCATCAAGCTCGACGGCGCGTCGGGGCTGACCCCCGCGAGTATCGGCGATTCCGGGTCGCTTCAGGTCGGCCAGCAGGTGGTGGCCGTCGGTAGTCCCGAAAACCTTTCCAACACTGTGACATCCGGAATCGTGAGCGCACTGTCTCGGACCGTGACCGCGGGTGACGAGCAGGGCAACTCTGTCACCGTCTACAACGGGCTACAAACCGACACTCCGATCAATCCGGGCAATTCCGGTGGGCCACTGGTGAATCTGCAGGGACAGGTCATCGCCGTGAACTCGGCCGTCGACACCGGACAGAGCAGCAGTGGCGGCCCGCAGGCATTCGGCCTCGGCTTCGCCATTCCGATCAACACGGCAAAGCGCATCGCGAATGAACTGATGCAAGACGGTCACGCCACCAAACCCGTTCTGGGCGTGTCAGGTTCGCTCGCGTCGAGCACGGATGCGGTCAACGGAGCCAAGGTCACATCCGTGCAGTCGGGCGGTCCGGCAGCGGACGCCGGCATCAAGAACGGCGATGTGATCACCAAGATCGGCAACGCGACCATCAGCAACTACGCCGACCTCATGGCGCAGATCCTCACGCACTCCCCTGGCGAAACCGTGCCCGTGACCGTCAGTTCCGGCGGACAGGCCAAGACCGTCCAGGTGACACTGGGCAGCACCGTCGACAAGGCACAGACGACGATCCCCCAGCAGCAGGGCGGCGGCTCTGACGGCAGCGGCCCAGGCGACGGCTCTGGGGGCGGCTCGGGACAGCGTTTTCCGTTCGGCTTCGGACTGCCCTGACACCCATGGCAGCAGAGGCAGGCATCAAGCCACGGCCCCGGCCCGCCGCGCCATCGTCATCGCGTTGTCGACGGCGGCGCCGCCGGTGTCGTTGTTGAAGTACACGAAGACGTCTTCGGACGACGTGAACGCCGCGTGTAGCCGCTCGAGCCACCCGTCAATGGCGCGGGTGCCGTACGACGGCGAAGGCGAGGCGAGGCCGGAATGCATTCGGAGGTAACCGAAGTCGGCCGTCGCCCACAACGGAGTGAGCGACCTGCTGCCCCGGTCGGCCCAGCACAGTGCGGCGTTGTGGTTTTCCAGTACCGCACGGACGTCGTCGACCCACCACGAGTCGTTGCGCGGTTCGACGACGACCCGCACCGTCTTCCCGAACTCAGCGAGAACGGCGTCGAGCGCTTCCGGATCTACCGTCAGGTTCGGGGGAAGTTGCACCAGAACAGGCCCGAGATGCGCACCGAGCGCGTCCGCACGACCCAGGAAGCGCGCCACCGGTTCTGCAGGCTCCCTCAGTCGTCGCACGTGGGTGAGATACCGACTCATCTTGACTGATACCAGAAACCCCTGGGCAGCACTTCATTCCACCCCTCAAACGTCGACCGTTCGGGGAGCCGGTAGAAGGTGTTGTTGACCTCGACCGTCGAGAACTTCTGCGCGTAGTACTCCAGCCAGCGGCGTTGCGGCAGTCCGGTCGGATAGAAGTGGCCGCGCCAGTCCTTGTACTGCCAACCGGAGGTACCGACGTGAAAGGTCATGGTGCGTCGACTCTGTCAGACGTAGCGGCGTGCGATGTCGACCACCTGGCCCCGGTATCCCCCGCCGAACACGACGGCATGCATGAGCACCATCGACAGGTAGTGGAGCGGCACGCGTTCACGCCAGCCGTCGGCCAGTGGGTACTGGTGTTGGTAGCCGTCGAGGATGTCGTCGAGGTGCGGAGTACCGAACAGCGCGAGGGCCGCGAGGTCGGTCTCCCGATGCCCCACGTGCGCCGACGGATCGATGAGCACACACCCCTCCGGTGACCACATCACATTTCCCGCCCACAGATCGCCGTGCAGTCGCGCCGGAGCGTCGTCGGTGTCGAAGTTCCCTTCGCGCAGCCGCTCACAGAGTTGTTCTACGACGCGTGCGTCGTTGGCGCGCAGGCCGCTCTCGGGCAGGAGTGGCATGAGCCTCTCGTCTGCATACATCGCACCCCAGGAGTCGTGGCCGACCAGCGAGAGGTCGAGGAGGTGTTCGTTGGGGCCCTGATATCCCGCGCCGTCCCAGCCCGGTGGCCCCTCGCCCCAGCGAGCAGACTCGTCGAGCGTGTGCGTGATGGCGAGTCGGCGGCCGAAATCCGTTGCGGCATCGGCGTCCGGTGACGTCGAATTGACGCGGGTCTCCGTCAGTGTGGCGTCGTCGGTGGACACCACGCCGACGACCAACGCGCCGCCAGAGTCCATAGCTTCTGCGAGCCACCGCAACCCAGCCACCTCCCAGCGAGCCGGGCGTCCGGAGGTGTGCTTGGTGAACGTTGAGGGCATGACTCCTTGATACCCGCGCCGCGAGGTGACCGCCCACGGCGCGACAGAACTCAGTCGCGGTATCTGGCGAGATACACCAGGTCATATGGACCGGTGTCGCGTCTGCGGATCTCCCGGTAACCCATGCGCTGATACAGCCGTATGTTGGCGACGCTCCGCTCCCCGGTGAACAGTTCGACGCGCGTGACATTTTCAGGGATCACCGAGTCGACGGCCGCGAGCAGACGTGTCCCCATCCCGCGTCCCTGCATATCGGGAGCGACAACGAGTCGCATCACCTCGGCCACATCACGGTCCACGCGAATTCGCATCGACGCGACCAGCCTGCCGTTGACCCGAATTCCCCACGCACGCACAGCCGAACCCGACAGCTCGGTGAGCAGGTCGAGTAGCGTCTGCGTCAGTGCAGGCAGCGAGACGTCGTCGTGTAGTTGCGCCTCGGTCACGTACGCCGCTCGCTGCAATGTCAGGAGTTCGCCTGCGTCGCCGGTCGTCAACTCGACGACGTCGGCATCATTCATCGACATCGCGCCTTCGTCACTCTCGCCGTCACGAGGGTTCACGCATGATACCCAGATGCCGAACCGAACCCGACAGTGCCGGAAGCTCTTTCACCGGAGTCCAGGTGTTGAGGCCGTCGGTGCTGTCGGAGTAGAGGTACTTGCCCGCCTTGTAGGCATCGAGGTAGATCCGCCACGCGCCGCCTGGCAATTGAATCACCGCGGGCCCCTCGACGAACGCACCCCAGTTGCCCGGCGCGATGAACCGGTACGGACCGTACAACGACGACGACACCGCGTGCTGCACAACCTTCTTCGTCTCGTTTTTGGTGAACGCGTGATACGTCGAACCGACCTTCACGACGGTGGTGTCGATGTGGTCTGCGCCGAGTCCGGCCAGCGGAATCGGCGGGCCCCACGCACGCAGGGACGAGTCGAGCGCTGTCATGATGTACGGCACGAAGCCTCCGCCCGTCGACATCGAGAAGATGACGTTGACACGCCCGCCCTCGACAAACCAGTCGGGCGCCCATGCCTTGGTGGTGAACGGGGAGAGCGACGGGCCGTCGGACGAGCCGGCAGAACCGGACGAGCCCGGCCCACTCGACGATCCGAGCCCCTTGCCGTCACCGGTGCCGGGCAGAAACGCGCAGCAGAGCGGCACCGGTACATTGCGCACGAAACTCCAGTGCACCCGGTCGCGGCTGCGCGCGAACCCGATGTTCGCGCCGTCGACCGTTGTATAGGTGACGTAGTAGAAGCCGTCGGTGTGGCGGAAGATGCTGGGATCGCGCACGCGGCCGCTCGGCGGCCGGTACGCAGGCTTGGCCACGGGCTCGAAGGCGCTGCCGTCGGCGGATTGGTACACATCCATGTACGTGTCGCTGGTGTTGCTGAAGGCCACCACCGTGTAGCGCCATCCCGCAGCGGCGCTACTCCCCTGGTCCGAGAACATCAGGCCGGCGACGGCAAGAATCGCCACCGCCACCGAGGAGAAGGTGCGTCGTTTGGCTTGGGTCACCGCTGCAGTATCGGCGACTCGGACCACGATGTGTACCCACTGGGGCAAATCGTTATCGACAGTAATTCTGTGTCCGCGCGGAGAGGTACGAATCCGGCGGGCGGATTCGACGCGGTCAGAGTGCGCGGTGGACTCTGCGAGCGGCTCCCGGAATGACACAACGGAACTGCGACATGGGGCTGCAAAAGTGCGCCAGAATCGCGCTCGGCGCACCGGGATACGACGGGTTCCTGCTATCTGTTGCAGCGACCCATAGGCCCCAAAGACGCGCTCTGTCTTGACTGTTGGAACTTCAGGGCTACCTCTCACCAAGCGCACGCGTCGACCAATGCAGGAGCACCACGTGATCACCAAGCACTCCCCTCTCGGCGTCATCGATTCGGGCGTCGGAGGCCTGACCACCGTGGCCGCGCTGTCCAAGCTGTTGCCAGGCGAGAATGTGATCTATTGCGGGGACAATGGAAATGCTCCGTACGGAAACCGCACCGGCGCCGAGATCGTCGAACTCACCTCCCACATGCTGCGCTACCTCGCCAATCGAGGCGTGAAGATGGTGGCGGTGGCATGCAACACCATCTCCACGACGTTCGACCTGCCGGAATTCAGCGGATATCAGGATCAGTTCGGCATCCCCGTCCTGTCCATCGTGCGAGCGGCGGCCGAGGATGTCGTGCATTTGCGCTATCAGTCGGTGGGCGTCATCGCGACCGCGTTCACCATCGCCTCACGCTGCTACCCCACCCTCATCGACGAACTCAACCCCGATATCACTGTGTTCGGCGAGCCCAGCGTCAAGCTGGCCGCGCTGATCGAGCAAGGGGATCTCACCAGCCCCGCCATCGATGCCGAGGTCACCAGCCACCTCAACGATCTGCTCAACGCCCACTCGGTCCGCGACATCGTGCTCGGCTGCACGCACTACCCCATCCTGCAACCGTTGTTCGAAGCGAAAGCACCCCACGTCGCCTTCATCAACCCGGCCAAGGACCAAGCCCGCGATGTTCGGTTGCGGCTCGTCAAGAGCGGACTCCTCCTGCACGGTGACCATGACACCGTCGGCACCCTCGAGATCAACACCAGCGGCACCCGGCCCGTCTTCGACACCGTGCTCAACGAACTCGGCATCACTCGCGAGTACACACTTCTCGAACACGTCGACTATGCATCTTGCGCCGCGCCGTGACGTGTTCCGTTGTACCGGGGCAATGCTTCCCATCGCCGAACACACCGCCCCGTGCTCTGCCATTCTGGACACGGACGGGAAAGTCGACGAAAGGGACTCACCCATGCTCCGGTCCGGACTCGATCCTGAACTCGTCAACCAGTGGCGCAAGCGAATCGGACCGGTGGGCGCGCTCGGGCCTCACCGGTCGATCCAGGTGCGCTCCCGCGGTCGCCAGGGTATCGACCTCTACCTGCCCATCGTCGAATTCGATGCGGAGGTTCCGGAGGACTTCGAGCAGCTCGCGTACTGGCGGCCCCTCGGCTCGATCTTCACATTCTGCTATCTGCAAACTCCGGTCCGGACGCTGAGAACCGCGGCGCATATACGTGAGTGCCCGTCGAACTTTCTGATACTGGCCAGCATTTCGACAGGCCTTACCACCGGTTCGGCCAACGGCCACGAGTTCTTGGCGCGAGCCGGAGAGTTGTCGATCACCGACAGCCGCCTGCCCTACGATCTCACCACTCACAGCACTTCCGAGGTGGCCGGGATCTGGATACCGACCGACATGCTCGGCGACGACATCGCTGCCGGAGCGACCGTCGCACCCAACCCCGCCGACACGGTGCTGACCCGAGCATGTACCGGACTCGTGACACGTTTCGCCCTCGATGCCGTCATCGGCGGCATCGACGTCGACGCCGATGCCGAGCAGAACATCATCGACGTTGTGCGGATGCTGCTCAACCAGCACACCAGCCGATATCAGACCTTGCGCGAGCAACCGGTTGTCCTGCGAGAAGCGATCGACGGCATGATCGACCGCAACTTTCGGAACCCCGCGTTCACCGCCGACACCATCGCCACGAACCTGCACATCAGCAAACGTCATCTCTACCGACAACTCGCTGACCCAGATCAACCCTCACTGGCGAGCCGGATCGCCGCGCGTCGACTCGACTGGGCCCGAACCAAGCTCGAACAACCGGGACACGCTCGGCTCGACGACATCGCCCACGCCGCCGGGTTCTCCTCGACGGCCGCTTTCCGAAACCGATTCCGAGCCAAGTACGGCCTCACTCCCGATGAGTACCGACGCCATCACTGCGCTCAACCCGTGCACCCCAGCTGATCGGGCAAGCGAGGGACTCACGCCCTATTGAGTGCAATCGCAGCCTGCACAAGCGCGACGAAGGAATCGGCGTCGAGATCGTCGTTCTCCCTGATGTCGACCGCGCGTCTGGTTCCGGCGGTGAGGCTTGCGTTGAACACGTGCGCGGGATCGGGCAGCGACGCCCCCTTGGCGAACGTGAGCTTGATCTTGTCCTTGTAGGTCTCGAGTGTGCAGATCAATCCGTCTGCCGAAAACGTCGGCACACCATCGGGATTCGACGGCTTGCGCCACTTGATCTCTTCGACGATGTCGGGGTCGGCCCGCATGATCAGTGACCGCATCTCATCGACTCTGGATTCACGCCAATCGTCTGCCATGTCGGTCACGGTAGCCGGTCTGGCGAGTTGGTCGTGCGCTTGCGCAGGTCTTGAGCGAACATCACGATGATGCCGCTCGGTCCGCGGACGTAGCTGAGCCTGTACACGTCCTGGTAGTTGGCAACTCCCCGCAGCGGGTGGCAGCCGTGGCGCGCAGCGATGGCGAGCGCGTCGTCGATGTCATCCACGGAGAACGCGACGCGGTGCATGCCGATCTCGTTGGGGAGCGTCGGCGAGGTCGCGATCGCTTCCGGATGAATGTATTCGAAGAGTTCGAGGCGGCCGGCGCCATCCGGTGTCGCCAGCATCGCGATCTTCGCGTGGTTGCCGTCGAGCCCGACTGCGGTGTCGGCCCATTCGCCACTGACCTCGTCGCGACCGAGGACGGTGAGGCCGAGGTCTGTGAAGAAGGCGGTAGCGGCGTCGAGGTCGTCGACGGCGATGCCAACGTTTTCCAGTGCTATTGCCATGTCCCGGACGCTACCGAGCGTGACGGGCCTCGGTCCCGGCTTCGGTCGGGGGACGGATCGCGACGACGCCGATCCACGAATGCGGCGACATCTTCGACGCAGCCGGTCTGTGCTGCGCGTACTCGCGGGGTGGCCCATGCGACACTGCGAAGGTGTCCGACGGAGTTGCGAGCGAGAGCACAGCGCTGAAGACGAGCCTCGTGGCCACCGCGGTGCTCGGCGGCGGAGCGGTGATCTGGGGCGTGATCAGCGGCTCGAGTGTGGTGTTGTTCGACGGCATCTACATGCTCGCGGGAATCGCGCTCGTCGGGACGTCGATGGTGGCCGCGCACGCCGCGGCCTCACCGCCGAGCGTCGAGTTCCCGTTCGGCAGACACGGTGCGACGGCGCTCGCGGTCGCGCTGCAGGGCACGGCGCTCATCGCGACTCTCACCTATGGCGTCGCCGACGCCGTGTCGGTGATCATCGCGGGCGGCTCCGACGCCGATCCCGGATCGGTGGCCCTCTACGGTGTCGTCTCGGCCGTTCTGTCGCTGCTCGTCGTCGTGCTGCTGACTCGCCCGGCACGGTCGTCGCAGTTGGTCCGAGCTGAGCTCGTCGGCTGGCGCGCCGGCACCCTGATGAGCGTCATGGTCGCGATCGGCGGTGGTATCGCCCTCGCACTCCGACATCACGGCGCCGCATCGGCGGCCGCCTACGTCGATCCGACGCTGGTCCTGATCGCTTCGGCAGCCATCGCCCCGATGGCGGTCAAGCTCGCACGACAGGCCATTCGCGAACTGATGGAGGCCGCTCCTCCCGACGAACTGAGCGCGATCATCGAGCGGGCCGCCGACGAGGCCACAGAGCACTTCGACCTCGCTGACCCTGTCATTCGCGCCACACGACTCGGGCGGCGGCTCTACGTGGAGGTCGATTACCTTGTGGCGCCCGGCGTCTGGCGAGTCGAAGAGGAAGATCAGGTTCGCCGCTTCATCGTCGACAGACTCGCCTCCACCGAACATGAGGTGTGGGCGACGGTGGAACTGTCCACCGACCGCTCACTCATGGAGGACTGACCCGGAGTGTCTGCGCATCCCGTCTGCGCCTGGATGGCGCGGATCGTCGTACCGAGGACGCCGCGGCACAGCAGCCCAGGCCCGAGAGGACCTGACGAATCGGAGCCGAGCGATGGAAGTCGACGTAACACCGACCGCTCCTCCTCCGTCAACTCCGTAATCTGCCAACGGATCTCGGCATCCACTGCGTGCGGATCGCCGGGATTCGCAAGTCCGACCGCCTTCACCGCGTACGCGGCGGCCCCGAGTGCGTGGGCACCCATGTGTGCCACCGCCGACGCCTGCGCAACGGACCTCGCCGCGGCGGCTCCGGCCGGCGTGCTCGCTGCTCCCGCCGCCTTGACGGCGATCATCCGCTTGCTGATCTCCTCTCCGCTGGTCCCGTGTCCTGCGCTGTAGGCGCGCGTTCGCGCAAGGGCGTCGTCGATGTCGGTGCGCGCAGGGTCGTCGGCCTCGAGAAGTGGGAGAACCCGCTCGGCACATGCGACCGCCCACCGCGCCACCAGCCGTCGATCGGT
Source organism: Gordonia sp. UBA7860 (assembly GCF_002500165.1). Lineage (NCBI taxonomy): Bacteria > Bacillati > Actinomycetota > Actinomycetes > Mycobacteriales > Gordoniaceae > Gordonia > Gordonia sp. UBA7860. The sequence continues at coordinate 49,524 of NZ_DLSO01000156.1, forward strand.
TTCGGTGAGCGTTTGAATCGATGTCACAGGTCTCCTGAGGCGACTCGGACCATCCGAAGTATCGGGTATGGCCTGCCCTGGTCGTCGAGCGCGCTTCGCTCGACCTCCACGAAACCACGGCGACGGTAAAACGCGACGGCGTCGACGTTGTCCTCGTTGACATCCACACGACTGATTCCGTAGTCGTCGACGGCGTGCGCGAGAAGCACGCTGCCGACACCGGTTCCCCGGTGAGCAGCGGCGACGAACAGCATCTCGAGGTTGTCCCCCGCAGTGCCCGCGAAGCCGACGATCCGACCGTCGACTTCTGCGACGACCAGCCGCACGTGCGGAAAGAAGTCGGCCGCCAGGTGCTGCTCGATATCGTCCCGGTCTGCTGGACGTAGAAAGTGATGCGTTGCATCGACCGCACTACGCCAGACTTCGACGAGACGCGGATAGTCGTCCGGGACCGCGGTCCGCACAATCACGAAGCGGCCCCGATGCCCGCGCGAAAACGCCTGTCGTGCACAGCTATGGGCATGCAATGAACGTACGCGGCGCGACGACGCAAGTGCTACACGTTAATCCTGGACGCTGCGGCATGGCCTACGATGCGACGAATGTCGTTGCGATGATCCGTGGAAGGTGGAGTGGTGACTGCTCCGATGCTGTCCAAAGGACAGAATGCACTGCTGCCCGACGAGGCAAAGCGCATCGATGTCGTAGTCAGCTGGGGTACGACGCAGTTCGAGGTCGATGTGTCGGCGCTATTACTCGAAGCCGATGGCAAAGTCGGGTCAGACGCCGATTTCATCTTTTACAATCAGCCGCAGTCACCCGACAACTCGGTGCAATTCCACGGCACCGAGGCTGTTGCGCAAGGCAGTCGGGCACGGATCACGATAGACCTCCAGCGCGTACGCGCCGACGTGCAGTCCATCGCTCTCGCGGGAAGCCTATCGAGCGGCCATTTTGGGGCCCTCAGCGAAGTGACAATCGACATCGTCGACACGTCGGGCCATTCGTTGGCTCGGTACGCAACGGACGATGCTTCAACTGAGACAGCGTTGGTGTTCGGTGAGATCTATCGCCGCGGTGACCACTGGAAGGTCCGAGCGATCGGACAAGGATGGAATTCCGGCCTGGCCGGACTGGCGACAGATTTTGGCGTCGCTATTGACGATACGAACGAATCGGCGCCGGACAACAGTGCGGCCGGTAGCGCTCATCATCCTTCTGGCGCCGGCACGCTATCCCAAGAAATCCCCCTCGGCTCGCCCTACCGACTATGGACCGAGGCCCGCACGTGGTGCGATCACGAGATCACGGTCGAAGACCTGTACCTACCGGCAATCCGTAGCCTTTTCCCATCAGCCTTCGGATCTGGTCGCCAAGAACTCACAACCGAAGTACAACTGATTCCCGAACCTACTGGACCGCAGGGAAATTGGTCTATCTCGATTCGAGCACAGGAAAGAACTATCGGGTATCTCGATCCGGCGGCAGCGCCCCAGTGGGCTGCCCCGATCAGACGTATCGTCGCTTCAGGATTCGTTCCGACGACCTCCGCCAAGATCTGGGCTAGCGAGTACGACGGCTGGGATGGACCTGAGTTCCGTCCTTCCGTGTACATCGCACTAGGCGAACCGCACCTTGCTATTCCGCTCAATAGCCCACCGGCAGGGCCTTATACGCTCCTTCCGAGGTCAGCGATAGTCCAGGTCACGAAGGAAGCCGAGCACTTCGATGTGCTGCGTCACCATGTGCCGACGAGTGGGCATGGCCTCTTGTTTGTCACCCTCGTCGAGTGCCAACCCACGGCCAGCAGGGCAAAGCCGCATGTTGAAGTTCGCATAGACGATCAACGAGTAGGACAGCTGACGCCGCAGATGAGCCAGCGGTTTCTCCCGATGATCCAGCACCTTGCGGCGCGCGGTCTGACTACCGCGGCCTGGGGCGATATCAAAGGCTCGGCAGTCGCTGCTGAGGTACGTGTCGATGGGATCAAGGCGAACGAGGCAACGTCAGCCGTCCTCGACGGACCACCGGTGACCATCCCTCCACTCTGTCCCGAACTTCCCGACTCCACCCGTTACGACCTGACACCGATGCATTCCTTACTCGTTCCGCTACCGCCGATAACCGCCACCTTCGCAACACCACCGGTCGAGCCACCGGACGGATCAGTCGTCAAGTTCGAGAAGGGCAATGGCCGCTATCACTACGTTGCAGTCCGACGTGGGAATCAGTGGGAGACAACCTCAACCGGTAATTGGGGATCGATTGACGAGGTGATGTCTTGGCCTGATCTAGCAGCGCGCGCCAGGACATTCGCGATCGCAACCGCGTGGAGCCCGGTCCGCTGGAAGCGCGACTCACGCGTGCACGAGTACCTGGCGGTTGTCCGCTTCACGATCGGACGCAAGTATCTGGCCGCGATCAACGTCTGCGCTACAGGCAGCGCACAAGGCGATTGGTACACCACGGTCACCGATCAGGCCCAGGAGCATCTACCGTTCGGCGACTACGCCAATTGGCGGGACATCGGTACGAACGGCAAACACATCGAACTGGTGACGGAGTGGTCCGAACTCGTCTGATGCGCGATAGCGAGCACTGCGTTGGGCGAGGTTAGAACATGTGACACTGCCTCGCTTGCAGTAGGCAGCCACACTCCGTCATGCTACCCAGAGCCGTCGCACGTTGAATCGAAACTCCACCACGTCGCGGTCGATGCCGTCGCACTGTCGCCCCGAATCCTGCCCAATCCGCCCGAATCGCCCTACGCTCTCCATATGCCTGACGTCACAAGTTCGGTTGTCATCTCACATCCCGTGACCATCGTCTGGGACTACATCAGCCGGCCCGAGAATCTGTACACGATCATTCCCGGGGTCGTCTCGGCAACCTCAGCAAAGCAGCCACCCTACGAGCTCGGTGACCTCTGGCACGGCGTGAATCGCACCTTTGGCATCACCGACGAATGGACCGGCACCTTCACCCATCTCGACCCTCCAAATGGGATGGAGTTCAAACTCACCGAGGCACGCGTGCCCGTCACTACGCGCGACACCCTCGAAGCAGTTTCGGGCGGGACCCGCTACACGCTTCGAATCTACGGCGATCCCCCGTTCGGCGGTGCCCTCGGACGCCTCGCCGACGCATTGAACTCGGCCCTGTTTCAGTGGCTGCTGAACCGCAACTTTGCCAAACTACCGTCGTGTGTCGACGCCTGGGCTGCGGACCACAGCTGACGAGACTCCAACCGTCGGCGTTACTCACGCGTAGAGCCGTACGGAACCGCGGCAAGAGGCACACTCCGTCACGCTACCGAGAGCCGTCACACGTTAAACCGGAACTCCACGACATCCCCGTCGTGCATGACATAGTCCTTGCCCTCCATACGCACCTTGCCAGCGGCCTTGGCGGCCTGCATCGAGCCGGCGGCGTCGAGGTCGTCGAACGAGACGATCTCGGCCTTGATGAAGCCCTTTTCGAAGTCCGTGTGGATGACGCCTGCAGCCTTGGGTGCGGTGTCGCCCTGGTGAATTGTCCACGCGCGCGACTCTTTTGGCCCCGCGGTCAGATAGGTCTGCAGGCCGAGCGTGTGGAATCCGGCCCGCGCGAGGGAGCGCAGGCCCGGCTCGTCCTGCCCGATAGAGTCGAGCAGTTCCTGGGCGTCGGCCTCGTCGAGTTCGAGTAGCTCGCTCTCGACCTTGGCGTCGAGGAACACCGCGTCGGCAGGTGCGACGGCGGCCTTGAGTTCGGCCTTGCGGGCGTCGTCGGTGAGGATCGACTCGTCGGCGTTGAACACATAGAGGAACGGCTTGGCAGTCATCAGGTGCAGTTCACGCACCGACGACAGATCAAACGAATCCTGCTGCGAGAACAGGGTTTTGCCGGAGTCGAGGATCTCCTGGGCCTTCTTCGCGGCGTCGAGCACCTCGGCCTGGTCCTTGTTCTTACGCGCTTCCTTCTCGAGCCGCGGAACGGCCTTCTCGAGTGTCTGCATGTCGGCGAGGATCAGCTCGGTCTCGATGACCTCGATGTCGGCGAAGGGATCGACGCGGCCGTCGACGTGCACGACGTCGTCGTCGGCGAAGACGCGGACGACCTGACAGATGGCGTCCGCCTCGCGGATGTTGGCCAGGAACTGGTTGCCCATGCCCTCGCCCTCGGAGGCGCCCTTGACGATGCCCGCGATGTCGACGAACGACACTGTTGCGGGCAGGATGCGTTCGCTGCCGAAGATCTCGGCGAGGCGGTCGAGTCGCTTGTCGGGCAACTCCACCACGCCGACGTTGGGCTCGATGGTGGCGAACGGATAGTTCGCCGCGAGGACGTCGTTACGGGTCAGCGCATTGAAAAGGGTGGACTTGCCGACGTTG
>NZ_DLSO01000156.1:54119-54462 GCF_002500165.1 Gordonia sp. UBA7860
GGTGGACTTGCCGACGTTGGGAAGTCCGACGATGCCGAGGGTGAGACTCACGGGTGTCCAGTCTACGGTGACGCGTCGGCGTCGTTTGCGTCGCCACCACCGGCGTCGGGTGGCTCCTTGTCGTCGGGCACTCCGACGTTCTCGGTCACCGGGGCGCCCTGCGGCGGCAGCGTCTCCCCCGCTCGCTCGGCTATTCGTTCGTTGAGGTAGCGCAGGACGACGGTGAATGTGGCAGCGGCAGGCACCGCGAGGAACGCCCCGGTGAGGCCGAAGACCGAACCGCCGAGGGTAACCGCGAGCAGCACGATGACCGCGTGCAGGTTCATCGACTTGGCCTGCAACC
>NZ_DLSO01000152.1:0-6216 GCF_002500165.1 Gordonia sp. UBA7860
GGGTAGAAACGTTTCTACCCGTCCGCTGACGAAATAGCTTCTCCGACAGAACATCTGGAAGGTACGCATGACCACCTCACTCCCGCTCGGCTATCAGAAGCAATTGATGATGTTCGCCGGACGAGCGAACCCCGCACTCGCCGCGTCGATCGCCGCCACGCTGCAGGTCGACCTGGGGCCGATCACCCTCAAGACCTTCTCCAATGGGGAGGTGTACTGTCGCTTCGACGAATCCGTTCGGGGCGCAGACGTTTTCCTCATCCAGCCGATGAGTGCCAATCCGGACGAAGGGCTCAACGCCAACGACGCGCTGCTGGAACTGCTGGTGATGGTCGATGCCGCCATCGGCGCGAGCGCACACCGGGTCGTCGCGGTCACCCCGTGGTTCGGCTATTCCCGGCAGGACAAGAAATCCGCTCCGCGCGAACCGATCTCGGCCCGCATGGTGGCTCGGATACTGGAGGCCGCCGGAGTGGACAGGGTGCTGACGATGGATCTCCACGCGGGTCAGCTCCAAGGCTTCTTCAGTGTGCCCGTCGATCACATGACCGCGCTCATGATGCTCGCCGATCACTTCGCCGGACTCGACGACGATCTCGTCGTGGTGGCGCCCGATGCCGGCCGAGTCAAGCTGAACAAGCAGTTCGCCACTCGCATCGGCGCGGGACTGGCCATCCTGGACAAAGAGCGACCGCAACAGCAGATCGCCCAGATATCCACTGTGATAGGCGATGTGCGCGACAAGACGGCCATCGTCGTGGACGACATCATCGATACCGCCGGCACGCTGTGTGCTGCCGGCGAAGCAGTCGTCCGGGCCGGCAGCAATCGTGTGTTCGCGGCTGCCACCCACGGTGTGTTCAGCGGGCGCGCGTACGAGAATCTCGCCGACTCGCCGTTCGAGCGAGTGGTCGTCACCGACACCATTGCGTTGCGTCCCGATGCGCCGCCGGTGATCGACGTCATCTCGTGCGCACCGATGCTCGCCGACACGATTCGGCGCATCTTCGTCGATGACTCGGTCAGTGAGGTGTTCGGGGGCAAGAATCATGTGTTCTGAGGCGGCACCGGAGAACCGGACGGCCGCGTCCGGGTCCACCCATCTCACCGGCGTGCACGATTCCGCGGGTGTCGTCGACGTCTCCGCGCTGCGCACCACGTTCGGGAAGTTCCCCAGCGGGGTGACCGCGATGTGCGCGATCGACGACGCCGGGCAACCGACCGGCATGGCGGTCAGCGCCTTCGTTAACGTGTCCCTGGAACCACCCCTGGTCGGGGTGTTCGTCCAGACCTCCTCGACGACCTGGCCCAAGTTACGGACGCGGCCGCGCATCGGACTCTCCGTCCTGAGCGCCGACCAGCACACCGCATGCCGGCAACTGGCGTCCCGCACCGGCAACCGGTTCGCGGATCTGAGTTGGGACACCGGCGTCGAGGGCGCGATCTTCCTGCACGGAGCCAGCGCGTGGTTCGACTGCGAGGTCGAGTCCGAGTCGGTCACCGGTGACCACACCCTGGCCCTGCTGCGCATCATCGGCCACCGGGTGGCCGGGCCCGAAGCCCCACTGGTGTTCTACGAGAGCCGATTTCACGATCTCAGCGCATCCGCGCGAGACAACTGACCGAAAGGACCCCCATGATCGTCGAGATTCGCGAGTACGTAGCCGTTCCCGGCCGCCTGCCGGCGATCGTCGACCTGTTCTCCAACCACACTGCGCGGATGTTCGAGCGATACGGCGTCGAACTGATCAGCGCCGGGCACACCGTGATCGGAGAGAACTCGTTCGGGGAGTTGGTCTACAGCCTCCGATTCAACGACCTCGCCGAACTCGATCTCAAGTGGGGGCAGGTCACCTCCGATCCCGAGTGGCAGGACGCGTTCGCCGCCGCGGAACAGGACGGTCCGTTGATCCAGACGATGCGACGCCGGGTCATCGATGACACCCCGTTCCAGGCGAGACGATGATCGTCGAGATCAACGGCTGCCACGACGTCCAGCTGGTCTCCTCCGAGGAGGGGGACGTGGACGGGGACGTGCACATCGTCGCACCCGAAGCACTGCTGCCCTATCTTCCCGGCATAGTCGCGCTGAACGGTCTGGGACGCGTCGCCGGCCACGTCGTCGAACTGGATGTCACCTGGTCCGGATGGCCCGCCGGTGTCCCCACCCCGCCGACCGCGGTGATCACCACACGCTGCGACTGAGCACCCTCGCCGCTCGACGACTCGACCATGGGTGGCACCGTCACCCGAAAGGACCTCTGATGACCGACCCCGCGCTGCCGAGCGCCGTCCCCACCGGAACCTGGATAGACGGTGCAGCCCGCGAGGCATCGAACGGTGAGCGGTTCGACGTCGTGAACCCGGCCACGGGCGACGTCCTGACCACGGTCGCCGATGCGACCGTGGCCGACGCCGACGCCGCGCTCACCGCAGCCGTCGCGGTCCAGCCCTCCTGGGCGGTCACGCCACCGCGTGAGCGAGGCGAGATTCTGCGCCGGGCGTGGGAGATCATCCGGGAACGGGCGGACGACTTCGCCTACCTCATCACCCTGGAGATGGGCAAGCCGCTGGCCGAGAGCCATGGCGAAGTCGCCTACGGCAGCGAGTTCCTGCGGTGGTTCGCCGAGGAGGCCGTCCGGATCGGCGGCCGGCTGACGACCGCGCCGTCGGGGAACGGCCGCATCCTCGTCACCCGAGAACCGGTCGGACCGACGCTGGCGGTCACACCGTGGAACTTCCCGCTGGCCATGGGAACCCGCAAGATCGGTCCGGCCCTCGCCGCCGGTTGCACGATCATCGTGAAACCGGCGGAGGACACGCCTCTGACCATGTTGCTGCTCGCCCAGGTCTTCTCCGACGCCGGACTGCCGGACGGGGTGCTGTCGGTGGTCCCGACCCGATCGGCGCCCGCCGTCGTCGGCGCGCTCATGACGGACCGGCGCCTCCGGAAGGTGTCCTTCACCGGATCGACCGCCGTGGGCAAGAAGCTCATCGCACAGTCTGCCGACCAGGTGTTGCGGACCTCGATGGAGCTCGGCGGCAACGCGCCGTTCATCGTCTTCGACGACGCCGACATCGGGTCCGCGGTCGAGGGCGCAGTCGCGGCGAAGATGCGCAATGGTGGTCAGGCGTGTACGGCGGCGAACAGATTCCTGGTCCACAACCGGGTCCGCGACGCGTTCACCGATGCGTTGTGCGCGCGGATCGACGCGATCACCATGGGCCCGGGCCATACCGACGGCGTCACACTCGGGCCGATGATCAACGCCGGGCAGCGGGACGCGGTCGCCGCGCTCGTCGACGAGGCGGTCGCAGCGGGCGCCCGTGTCCGTACCGGGGGAGTGACCGTCGCCGGCCCGGGCTGCTTCTACCAGCCGACCGTGCTCGACGAGGTTCCGGCGGGATCGCGGATCCTGGACGAGGAGATCTTCGGCCCGGTTGCGGTGATCACCGGGTTCGACACCGAAACCGAAGCGCTCAAGCAAGCGAACGGAACCGACCAAGGACTGGCCGCGTACTTCTACACTCGAGATCTCGACCGGGCGAGGCGCGTGGCGGAGGCTCTCGAAGCCGGGATGGTGGGCGTCAACCGCGGCGTGATCTCCGATCCCGCAGCCCCTTTCGGAGGCGTCAAACAGTCGGGCCTGGGGAGTGAGGGCGGTAGCGAGGGCATCGACGAGTACCTGAACACCAAGTACATCGCGCTCACATCGTGATACCGACGAGGCCGCGCAACGGATCGTGGAGACGAGGGAAATGATGTCCGACAGTGATTCTCGGGTCTTCTTCCTCGATTGCGATCCCGGCATCGACGATGCACTGGCCCTGGCCTATCTACTCGCGAGGCGCACGCCCATCGTCGGCGTGGGAAGTGTGGCGGGCAATGTCGACGCCGCCCGGGGGGCCGAGAACGCTCGTCGGCTGCTGCGGTTGTTCGACAGGGTGGACATCCCGGTGTCTGTCGGACTCGATGCGCCGGACGGCGCTCAGGCCGACGATGACGCTGCGTCGTTCCACGGCCGCAACGGTCTCGGGGGAGTGTCTCTATCCCCTGGCCCGGATGATGCCTGGTCCTCGTCGACCCCGGACACGCTCCGAAGTCTGGCACGCACATACGGCGACCGACTGCATATCATCGCGACCGGGCCACTCACCAATCTCGCGCAGGTTCTGACGGACGAACCCGACTTCGGTAACCGCGTAGGCGGGATGACCGTGATGGGCGGTGCGTTCTCCGTCCCCGGCAACGTGACCCGGTGGGCGGAGGCAAATATCGCGTCTGATCCTACTGCGGCCGCAAACGTCGTCCAATCGGACTGGAATCGGCTCATGTTCGTACCGATCGATCTTACCTACAAACATCTGTTCAGTCGGGAGGACCAGTCGATCTTACGCGATCTCGATCGGCCGGAACTCGAAACCCTATGTCAAATAATCGATTTCTACTACGACGCCTATCGGGATCGGTTTCGGGGACGGTACATTCCACTCCATGATCCGTTGGCAGCAGCGGTCGCGGTAGGAGATGTCGATGTCGAGACCGTCACGCAAGGTCAGGTGACCGTGTGTGTCGACCGCGGAGAGCGGCGAGGGCAAACGACTCTGTCACCCGCCACGGACGGCACGATCAACGTCGTCTCTACGGTGGACCGGCAGTGTGCGCGGGTAGTAGTCGACACACTTGCGGCAAACTGGCGGTGAGAGCCGCGGAGCTCCCAGGAGTACCTGTCGAGGACGCCTGAAGCACCGATCCGATGACGTCCCGGCTCGACGTAGTCCTTGTCATGACAGCTGAGTGACAGCTTGCGGCGACTGGCCGATGCCATGCCAGGCGAACGACATCCGCTGTCTCTTGGTTTCCCGACGGATGGGGCCCGGCCCGGCCTGGCCAGAGTCGCCGCACGTAGTGCCATCGCCACACAGCCGAGGACGAACACCGCGATCACTACCGCACCGCAGAACATGAGTCCGCCGGTCGGTCCCACGGTGGGACCAACGCCAACTCCTGGCGGTGCCGAAGGTCCCGTTGAGAAAGGGCATGTAGCTCTGCAGGGTGTACCCGTTCGGGACGAGGCTGATCGCATTCTCGACGACGTAGGCCCAGCCGAGCAGCATCACGACGGTCCCAGCGGGATGGGCGACGACACCGGCCACCCCGATCCCGACCCCCACGGCCAGCACCGCGAAGGCGGGAACTGCCAGAAGGAAGCGCCACCTTCAGCCGACGTCAGGTCGACTCCGCTGTACGCCGTCGGGAAGAACGCGGGCAGCGTCATCATCACGACCGCGACGAGTACGCCGCTGCACGTCGCGGCGCCGAAACCGTATGCTACCCACCGTGCCACGGCGCTGGTCCAGCGTCGCGAGTACAGGTGACGTGCGAGTTCGCCCGGCGCTACTTCGTCGAAGCCACCTTCGAGAACTGGGAGTCTGAGTTCCTCCAGATGGCCATGTACGTGGTACTCACCGCGTTCCTTGTGCAACGCGGATCCTCAGAATCCAAACCCGTTGATGGCGATGCACCTCAAGACGCAGACCCCCGTGATCAGTCCGGTCGACCCGGAACCCCGTGGCCCGTCCGGCGTGGGAGCTGGGTACTCAAGATTTACGAGAACTCCCTCGCCATCGCATTTATCGCCCTGTTCTTTGCCTCCATGGCCTTACATGCCGTCGGCGGTGCACGCGCCTACGGCGCCGAGCAGCAGCAAGATGCGGCACAACGGCTAGAACCGGGGTTAGGACCGCCCGTCCTCCATCCGACATTTCGTCACTGTGGCGAATGACTATGACATTTACAACTGAAGCTTGCTCTGCCGCAACGACTTTAAACTGGTAACGAGACGTGTTGAAGTAGGACGAGTTACCCCATAGCTGACCGTGGAACGGTTGGCGGCAGTGGCGATCGGCTGGCACGCGCGACTGCGGGGCAGCTGCGCCTTGTAATTCACACGCGTCGCAGCAGTGCCGGGCTCGGGGGAGCTGGAAAGATGTAGTGATGGCGCGCGTCGAGTGGACCCGACAGAGCGGTGAAGACGTTGAAGCAGTCGTCGCAATGCTGTTGTGCACTGAGTACCCGAATGCGTGGCGGATCCGGCCGGGCCGAGGCGACGGCGGAGTAGACGTCTTCGTTCCGCTGTCCGACGATCGCGCGCTACGAGACGTGTACCAGGTCAAGAAGTTTGCCTCGAACTTGTGGCGTGTCCCCCGTGAACC
>NZ_DLSO01000193.1:0-20505 GCF_002500165.1 Gordonia sp. UBA7860
GCGAAGGAGGCCGGCAACATGGTCGACCTCGACTCCGACCCGACCAAGCTCATCGACATCGTGGCCATCGGCAAGCAGCTGTTGATCACGCGCGGTGCGCTGACGACGTTCTCGCTGGCCAACGACCTCGCGAAGTACTTCGCGATCCTGCCTGCGATGTTCGTGAGCATCTATCCGCAGCTCGACTCGCTCAACATCATGCGGCTGCATTCGGCACAGTCGGCGATCGTGTCGGCGGTGGTGTTCAACGCGCTCATCATCGTCGCGTTGATCCCGCTCTCGCTGCGTGGTGTGCGGTATCGACCCAGCTCGGCGTCGAAGTTGTTGGGGCGCAACCTACTCGTCTACGGCGTCGGAGGCGTGATCACCCCGTTCGTGGGGATCTGGCTCATCGATCTCGTCGTCCGCTTCCTCCCGGGAATGGGGTAATCGCAGCATGAACACCATCACGTCCGGATTCTTCCGGCAATGCGCCGTCGCGTTCGCGATGCTTGTGGCGCTGACCGTGATCCTCGGCGTCGCTTATCCGACGGTTGTCTGGGCGGCATCGCGCATCGGATCGAACTCAGCAGAGGGGTCGCAGGTGACCGACGCCAAGGGCTGTAACGCCGGGTCGTCGCTGATCGGGGTCGATCCGAAGGCACCTGCTGGGACTCCCGACAGCTATCTGCACGCGCGGGTGCTCGGCTCGGCCGACGATCCGATGGCCACCGGCGATCCGTCGGCCTCGGCCGCGAGCAATCAGGGCCCCAACAGCGAGACGCTCGCGCACAACATCACCGCGCGCCGCGCGTTGATCGGGCAGCGTGAGGGCGTCGCGCCGTCGGCGGTGCCCGCGGACGCCGTGACAGGCTCCGGCTCGGGTCTCGACCCGCAGATCAGCCCCGAATACGCGGCGATCCAGATTCCACGGATCGCACGCAACAGCGGGAAGTCGCAGGCCGCGGTCCGAGAGATCGTCGACGCTCACACGTCCGGACGGCAGTTCGGATTCCTGGGGCAGCAGCGCGTCAATGTGCTCGAGGTGAACCTCGCGCTGGGTCACACGGTGTGCAAGTGATCGCCGGTCGCGCTGATTAGACTCGGTTCCATGGGTTCAGGTGCTGACACCCGAGGTCGACTCGAAGTCTTCCTCGGGTGTGCGCCCGGAGTCGGTAAGACCTACGAAATGCTCTCGCATGCAAAGGGTCTCGCCGATGAGGGTGTAGATGTGGTGATCGCGGTTGTCGAGTCGCACGGGCGCTCGGCAACCGCGGCTCTCACCGATGGTCTCGAGGAGATTCCGCGCCGCGAGGAGGTGTATCGCGGGGCTGTCCTCGACGAGATGGATCTCGACGCCGTGCTGGCGCGTGCCCCACGCGTCGCGCTCGTCGACGAACTGGCGCATACGAATGCTCCCGGATCGCGAAATGCCAAGCGCTGGCAGGACATCGAGGAGTTGCGCGACGCGGGCATCGACGTGCTGACAACGGTCAACGTGCAGCACCTGGAGAGTCTGAACGACGTTGTCGCCCAGATCACCGGTGTCATCCAGCGCGAGACCGTTCCCGATGCGGTCGTGCGTGCCGCTGACGAGATCGAGTTGGTCGACATCGCCCCGCAGGCGCTACGTCAACGTCTCAGCGCGGGCAAGGTGTACCCGGCCGGACGCATCGACGGGGCGCTCTCGAACTACTTCCGGCAGGGAAACCTGACGGCACTGCGCGAATTGGCGCTGCTGTGGCTCGCCGACCGCGTCGACGATAATCTCGCCGACTACCGCGCAGCGCACGCGATCACCGACACGTGGGAAGCGCGCGAACGCGTGGTGGTGGCGATCACCGGTGGGCCCGAATCCGCGACACTGATGCGTCGAGCGAGTCGCATCGCGTCGCGGTCGAGTGCGGAACTGGTTGTGGTGCATGTGGTCCGCGGAGACGGACTCGTCGGGACACCCGCCGCCGAACTGTCGCGGCTGCACGAGTTGGCCGAAGGGTTCGGCACGCGTATCCACACCGTCGTCGGCGACGACATCCCGTCGACGCTCCTCGACTTCGCACGTGGCGTCAACGCGACGCAGTTGGTGCTGGGTACGTCGCGCCGCCCGCGTTGGCAACGACTCTTTGACGAGGGCGTCGGTGCGAATGTCGTTGCGCACAGCGGGAAGATCGACGTCCACATGGTCACCCACGACGAGACGCGTCGTCGAAACCGACTAGACATTCGTGACACGCGCTTTCATCGTCCGTTGAGCTGGGTCGCGGCGGTCGTGGTGCCGGTGATCATGACGGTCATACTCGCGGTCCTCGACCGCTGGTTGGGGTTCGCGAGCGAGTCGGCGTTGTTCTTCGTGACGGTGCTCGCGGTCTCGCTGCTCGGCGGCATCGGGCCCGCAGCACTGTCGGCGGTGGTGGCAGGCCTGCTGCTGAACTACTTCTTCACCGACCCGAGGTTCACGTTCACCATCAACGAGCCGGACAATCTCATCACCATCCTTGTCATGCTGGTGATCGCGATAGCGGTTGCCGCACTGGTTGATTCGGCGGCGAGCAGGCGCAGACAGGCAAGCCTGGCGAGTCGTGACGCCGAGTTGTTGGCGTTGTTCTCCGACGCCGTCCTCGGTGGGGCGGACGTCTCGGCACTGCTGCAGCGCGTGCGTGAGACCTACGACCAGACCGCGGTGTCGGTGGTGCACAAAGAAGACGGTCGACGCGTCGTCGACGCCGCCGTTGGAGACAACCCGCCGGAGCGCGCCGAAGACGCCGACACGGTCTGCCCGATCCCCGGCGGTGAATACGAATTGCTGTTGCGTGGACCGAAACTCGGCGGTCGGGATCGACGGGTACTCGCCTCGGTGGCGATCCAGGCCGCGGGCGCGGTGCAGCGTCGTCGACTCGAACGCGAGGCAGCAGAGGCACGTGCACTGGCCCAGACCGACGAGATGCGTCGTGCATTGCTGTCCGCGGTGAGCCACGATCTGCGCACACCGTTGGCGGGCGCGAAAGCTGCGGTGTCGAGCCTGCGTGCGGGCGACGTGACATTCAGCCCGGAGGACACCTCGGAACTCCTCGAGACGATCGACGAGTCGGTCGACCACCTGTCGGCCCTGGTGGGAAATCTGCTCGACTCGTCGAGGCTCGCGGCCGGTGCCGTGCGGCCCAAGCTGGCGCGCACCTACCTCGTCGAGGTGGTCCACCGCGCGGCGACCGCGGTGAGCTGGGTCGGTGGACCCATCCCGGAGATCGCCTTCACCTTCCACGCGATGTGGGCCTACACCGACGGCGGGCTGCTCGAACGCGTCCTGGCCAACCTGATCGACAACGCCGTGCGGCACGGTGGTGGTGGTGCCGATGCTGGACGCGGCGTCGAGGTCACGGCAGAGTCCGAGACCGACGACGACGGTTCGCCGCGTACGGTCATTCGTGTGATCGACCACGGCTCCGGGATTCCCGCCGACAGACGCGGGCAGATCTTCGACGCCTTCGTGCAGGGTGGCGACCGCAACGGCGCCGACGGAGGCGTTGGTCTGGGCTTGTCTGTCGCACAGGGATTTACCGCCGCGATCGGTGGCACGCTCGGCGTCGAGGAGACACCTGGCGGCGGGACCACGATGGTGGTCTCACTTCCGGCGGAAGACGATGAGTCATGACCGACGGAATCCGAGTCCTCGTTGTCGACGACGAGCCACAGTTGTTGCGCGCCTTGCGAATCAATCTGAGTGCGCGTGGCTTTGCGGTCACGACGGCGTCGACGGGTACCGCTGCGCTGACCGCGGCAGCCAAGGTCAACCCGCAGGTGGTGGTCCTCGACCTCGGGCTTCCCGACATCGACGGCTTCACGGTTCTGGAGGGATTGCGCGGGTGGACCAACGTCCCGGTCATCGTGTTGTCGGCGCGTGGCGAATCGGTCGACAAGGTGGCGGCGCTCGACGCGGGCGCCGACGACTACGTCACGAAACCCTTTGGGATGGACGAGTTCCTGGCGAGACTGCGGGCGGCGGTGCGTCGTGGAGTCGCCGCACCGGATGCGTCGGAAGTGCCGGTCGTCGACGCGGGAGACTTCGTGGTCGACCTCAGCGCAAAGCAGGTGTCGCGCCACGGTGAGCAGGTCCACCTGACGCCGACCGAGTGGGGGATTCTCGAACTGCTCGTGCGCAACGAGGGAAAACTGGTGGGGCAGAGGGACATCCTGAGTACCGTGTGGGGTCCGAAGTACCTCAACCAGACCAACTATCTGCGTGTGTACCTGGCCAGCCTGCGTCGCAAACTCGAAGACGACCCGGCACACCCGGTGCACCTGCTCACCGAGGCGGGGATGGGATATCGCTTCGTGCGGGGACAGGCGGCGACTGAGCAGGCGGGGTCTGAAGAAGCGGCGTCTGAAGAAGCGGCGTCTGACTGAACAGCGCGCCCAGCTTGTCCGAGTGCGGCGTCGCGCCCGCGAGTCGCGCGCCCTCCCAGGCGGTCACCTGGTTCGCGGTGAGGACGGGTTTGCCCACCTGTGCCTCGAGATCGTTGATCCAGGTCGCTGTGTGCAACGCCGTGTCGGGGATCAGAATGGCCTGTGCGGCTGGGTGATCGGCGGTGACAACCATGTCGAACAGAGTGTCGCCGTCGATGGTCCCAGCATCGGTCGCGGTCAGAATGTCGTTGGCGCGCATGCCGACGACCTCGATATCCGCGCCGGCGAGGAACGTCGTGAATCCCGCGGCGACGTCGCCCGGGTAGCTCGCCGCGACTGCGACAGCGTCGATCCCGAGCGCTCTGCACGCCTCGGCAAACGCGAGCGACGTCGACGATGCGGGTAGTCCCGCAACCTCCGACAACTGTGCGGCTTGCCGCTGTGCGCCCTCCCATCCGTAGAGGAAGCTGCCCGAGGTGCAACCCCACATCAACGCTGCGGGGTCGTATGTGCGTGCGCGCTGCGCGCCGTCGAGCAGTCGGTCGGACTCGCCGACAGCGCGCATGGCGTCGACGGTGTGGTCGTCGGAGTCGATCTCGGTGATCACCACGGGCAGGCGAATCGACGGACCGAGTGCGTCTTCGATGAGCTGGTAGTCGTCCTCGGCAGCGTGGCCCGGGTAGAGGACCGCGCTGGTAGCGGTTGTCACGGGTTGACCTCCCGACTAGATTGTCAACAATCAAACAATTGTCGATCTCACCGTATCGGAACCAGAGGTGACCATGCAGGACCTAGCGCGGCAGGACTCAGTGCGCTCGATGTCGGCGTCGGAGCTCGGTGACGCCTACCGCAGTGGATTGCTGAGCCCTATCGACGTCGCTGCCGAGCTACTGGACACCATCCCGCAGGTGAACGCGGAGATCAATGCCTTCTGTCTCGTAGACCCGGATACGACGATGGCCGCCGCGCGCGAGTCGGCGGCTCGCTACGCGGCGTCGACTCCTCTCAGCCCGCTCGACGGCGTGCCCGTGTCGATCAAGGATCTCCTGCTCACCGAGGGTTGGCCGACGCTGCGCGGTTCGCTGACACTGCGCCCGGACACACAACGATGCGACGTCGACGCTCCAGCGGTGGCACGACTGCGCGATGCGGGAGCCGTGCCACTCGGGAAGGTCACCACACCTGAATTCGGCTGGAAAGGCGTGACCGACAGTCCGCGTACCGGCATCACGCGTAATCCGTGGTCGACCGATCGGACGTCTGGCGGTTCGAGCGGCGGAAGCGCTGCCGCCCTCGCGGCGGGACTCGGGCCGTTGTCGGTGGGCACCGACGGTGGTGGCTCGATCCGTATTCCGGCTGCGTTCTGCGGAATCGTCGGACTCAAGCCGACGCTCGGTCGGGTGCCGATGTATCCGCCGAGTCCGTTCGCGCCGGTCGCGCACGTCGGGCCGATGACGCGCAACGTCGTCGACTGCGCGTTGTTGCTCGACGTCATCAGCGGTTTCGACTCGCGCGACTGGTCGGCGGGGCCGACACCCCAACCCGTCGCGCCCGCGATCATCGCAGGCGAGCGGGGCCTGGCCGGCGCCCGCATCGCCTACAGTCCCGATCTCGGTTACGGCATCAATGACACTGCGGTGCAAGCGAATACGGAAGCCGCAGTTGGGGTGCTGCGCGACCTCGGGGCCACGGTCGACGAGGTCGATATCGGGTGGGACGATCCGGTCTGGGCTTATCACACAGTGTGGTTCGCGGGAGCGGCAGCCGTGGTCGAGGGTCTCGACCCCGCGCTCAGAGAGCTCGTCGACCCGAAACTGCTTGCGGCACTGGAACGTCACAGTGACTTCAGTGCCGCCGACTATGTGGATGCCACTGCGCTGCGGATGGCAATGGGCACACAGATGGGTGCGCTGCACGAGGACTACGACGTTCTGGTGACACCGTCGATGCCTTCGGTCGCGTTCGAGGCAGGCGCAGACGTGCCTGCAGGCTCGTCGTCGCAGGACTGGACGTCGTGGACGCCGTACAGCTACCCGTTCAACCTGACTGGTCAACCTGCGATAACGGTGCCGAGCGGATTCGCGCAGAACCCGTTGCTGCCGACCGGAATTCAGATCGTGGGCGCGCGGCACTACGACGCGACGGTACTGCGCGTTGCCGCAGCGTATGAGTCCGCCGCGAACGCCGGCGCGCTCGCGGAGGTGACGCTCCAACGAAAGCCGCAGATTCCCAACGAAAGTCGAGATGGCTCGTGACCGATCGCTTCATCATCGTCAGCCTCACATCGCGCGATGTCAGCGCCAGGGCGAGACTGCTCGACGTCGAGGCGCCGCGCACCGCTGCCGCGGTGTGGGACGCTTTGCCGTTGGGGGGTCAAGTTTTTCACGGCAAGTTCGCGCGCAACGAGATCTATACGTTGACGCCCGCGTTTGCCACGGTGGAACCGGGATTCGAGAATACGACGGTCACGCCCGTTCCCGGTGACCTTTGCTATTTCACGTTCGACGGTGTATTGGACAATCCCGCTTACGGTTACGAATCCGACGCCGCGCCGTCGGAACACTCATTGCTCATCGACCTCGCGGTCTTCTACGGTCGAAACAACTTGCTGATCAACGGGGATGTGGGGTGGGTTCCCGGAAATGTGTTCGCCACCATCACAGATGGTCTCGACGAGTTCGCCGCGGCGTGCAATGACATCTGGATGGGTGGCGCTCGCGGCGAAACCCTGACATTTGCGCGTGCATAGAGTACGAAGAAGGGGATGGTCACGATGGCAATGGAGCGAACACGATCGGACGGACGCCGTCGGGTTCTCGAACCGATCGAGCAGGAGTCGACACCTGCGATCATCGCCCGAAAGTTGCACGATGCGATTGCGAACGGTAACTTTCCGTCCGGCTCACAATTGACCGAAGCAGGTCTCGCAGTAGACCTGGGAGTGAGCCGGGGCCCGCTGCGAGAGGCGATGCAACGCCTGACTGCAGAAGGGTTGCTGGTGAGTCACCGCAACCGAGGCTTGTTCGTCGTCTCGATGGACGACGACGACATCCGGGACATGTACATCGCCCGGACGGCCGTTGAACGTGCGGCAATAGAGCAGGTGATCGAACACGACGATCCTGCGGCGGTACAAGCTCTCACCGACGCAGTTGCGTTGATGCGTCGTCATATCGACGATCCGAACGGCGAAGACATGGCCGAAGCGGATATGCAGTTCCATCAGACGTTGGTGGAATACGCGCGGAGTCAACGTTTGTCGCGCTTGCACGGCACGATCCTCGTGGAAACGAAGATGTGTCTACGCGCGATGCGAGGAACGTATTCCTCGGGAAAGGAACGTACCGACGAACACCAGGCATTGGTGGACGCCATCGCAGCGGGAGATGCGAAGGCGGCCGACGAGCTGATGATCGAGCACATGAGAGACGGTCTCCGCCGACTGCTCTAGACGACGTGTACTGATCACCGCCCACCGATGTGAGTCAGCGCGAAGACACACTGGCCCCGAGTCCACCAGGAAGGCACAGATGGCTACGGCACACTCCTCGGCAACCTATGAGGACCTCGCACCCGATCCCGAGTCGCGAGAAGGAAAAGCTCTACTCCGCAAAGCAATTGGCGCGTCGGCGATCGGTAATGCCACCGAGTGGTACGACTACGGCGTCTACGCCGCGACCGCTACTTACCTCACGCAGGCATTCTTCCCGGGGTCGCTCGGCTCGATAGGCACCATGCTCGGGTTCGCGATCTCATTCGTCCTACGCCCGTTGGGCGGCATGATCTGGGGTCCCATTGGTGACCGGATCGGACGAAAGTCCGTGCTGGCCATGACGATTCTGTTGATCGCCGGTGCGACCGCGCTGATCGGCGTACTTCCGACACATGCCGTCGCTGGAATCTGGGCGCCGATTCTGCTGATCGCGCTTCGCGTGATCCAGGGCTTCTCCACCGGCGGTGAGTACGGCGGCGCTGCGACGTTCATGGCCGAGTATGCGCCGGACAACAAGCGCGGCAAGTACGGTTCGCTGCTGGAGTTCGGCACGCTCGCAGGGTTCAGCGCGGGCACCGCTATTGTTCTGTTCCTCGAGCTGTTGCTCTCCGACGAGCAGATGCAGACGTGGGGCTGGCGAATTCCGTTCCTGATTGCGCTGCCGCTCGGGTTGATCGGTCTGTATCTGCGCTCGCAGCTGGAAGACACCCCGGTGTTCCAGGAGCTGGACAAGCGCGACGAGATCACCGGAAGTGCCTACACCCGCTTCAAGGATCTGCTGAGCAACTACTGGAAGCCGATCCTGATCATGTTCGGCATGGTGATCGCACTCAACGTCGCGAACTACACGCTGCTGGCGTATCAGCCGACGTACTTGAAGGAGACGATCGGGCTATCGGAGTCGTCGGGTTCGACCGTGGTGCTCATCGGTCAGCTCGCGATGATGGTGGTGATTCCTTTCTTCGGCGCGGCGTCGGACAAGACCGGGCGCAAACCGATGTGGTGGATCTCGCTGATCGGGCTGTTCGTTCTCGCGATACCGCTCTACTGGTTGATGGGTAAGGGATTCGCCTGGGCGATAGTCGGATTCGTGATCCTGGGACTGTTTTACGTGCCTCAGCTGTCGACCATCTCCGCGACGTTCCCGGCGATGTTCCCCACCCAGGTCCGCTACGCAGGCTTCGCGATCTCCTACAACGTGGCGACCGCCGCGTTCGGTGGTACCGCACCGCTCGTCAACGACGCGGTGGTCAGCGACACGGGCTGGAACCTGTTTCCCGCCGTCTACATGATGGGCGCCTGTGCAATCGGCATGGTGGCGCTGATCTTCTTGAAGGAGACGGCCGGAGCGTCGCTGCGCGGCACTGAGATTCCCGAGCGGACCGATGACATCACGGTCTCGGAGAGCTCCACGGCCGCGACCTCTCGCTGATCTAGGCTCCATCGTGCAGTGCTGACGGCAGTCGACCGGTCAACCGGCGATAGGATGTCGGATATGTCGAGGCCCGAGTCGTATCACCACGGTGATCTCGCCGCAGCTCTGGTGCAGTCGGCGATCGAGTTGCTCAGCGAGGACAGCTCTGCCGAGTTGTCGTTGAGAGCTGTCGCCCGACGCGCAGGCGTCTCGCCCGCGGCGCCCTACCGGCACTTCGCCGACCGTGAGGCACTGGTCTCGAGCGTTGCTGCGGTGGGCTATCGCGAGCTGACTACGCGACTGAAAGCGGCGAGCGAGTCGCCGTCGAGCGTCGACGATGTAGCCGACATCGCCGTCGCCTACGTGCGGTTCGCGTTGGAGCGGTCGGGCCTGTTCCGCGCGATGTTCGCCGAGCGGTGCGACCCGACGAGCCCGGATCGCGTCGAGGCTGTCGAGGCGATCCGTGAGTATCTGAATACTGTTGTCGCTGCCACGGTTTCGACGTCGGAGCCAGAGGAGATCGCGACCGCGATGTGGGCGCTGGTGCACGGGCTGGCGTTCTTGTACCTCGGCGGAAAGTTCACCGAAACCTCTCCGGCTGAGATCGGCGCTCGCGTGCGTTCGACGGTGCGCGCTGTCCTCGTGCGGACGCCGTCATCCGAGTAGTTTCAGCGCCAGCAATGCGTAAGCCCTTGCGGCAGTGACCAGATCGGCGACAGCGACGGACTCGTCCGGTTGATGGGCCTGTGTGTTGATGTTGCCCGGGCCGCAGACGATGGCCCGGATGCCGAGGTCGCGACTGACGAAACCGCCGTCACACGCGGCGGTCCAGCCGCCGACGGACGTCTGGGCGCCCAGCGCGTTGAGCGCATCAACGGTTGCGGTGACCAGTGTGTGGTCGGCTGGAGTCTCGAAGCCCGGCATCTCCATGGTGACCGCGACGTCGACCTCGATGCCGTCGGAGTCGATGCCCGCGGCGGCGATACGGCCGCGTAGCCAGTCAGCGATGGCCTCTGCGCTCTCATCGGGCATCAGTCTGCGGTCGACGCCGAGGGCGGCCATCGGAGCGACGACGGAGATGCCCTGCCCGCCGCTCATCGTCCCCACGTTCCAGGTTCCAGAGCCGAGAAGACCTGCGGCGCCTGCGGTCATCGCCTCGTGGTCGGCCCGGATGATGTCGATGATCGACGCCGCCGCGTAGATCGCGCTGCGACCGTCGTCGGGGCGACCGGAGTGGGCGGCCTTGCCCCGGATGTCGATCTCCAGATACGACGCCCCGCGACACCCGCGCACGACGGCCAGGTCGGTGGGTTCGGCGACGACGCAACCGACGAAGTCGCGGGAGGTGTCGGCGCGGGCCACCAGGTCGCGGACGCCTGCGCCGTGCTCCTCCTCGTCGACGGTGCAGACCAACTGCACCGGACCGGAGAGTCGGCCCTGCTCGGCCAGCGGCGCCAACGCCGACATCGCTGCGACGACCGAGGCCAGTCCGCCCTTCATGTCGACGGTGCCGCGCCCGGTCAGCACGCCGTCGGACAGGCGGGTGCGGTAGGGATCACCGGTCCAGCCGGGACCTGCGGGGACGACGTCGGAGTGGCCCAGGAACATCAGTCCCGGCCCGTCGCCGCCGGGTAGCGTCGCGATGAGGTTGGGTCGGCCGGGCGTCACCTCGTAGCTGGTGACAGTGAAACCGGTGTCACGGCAAGCACTTTCGAGAACGGCGACCGCCAGGGCCTCGGTGCCGCCGGGGTTCTCGCTCGGAGCGTCGACCAGAGCTCTGGTGAGTGCGATGATCTCGTCCGGACGGATCCGGGCCACCACCGCGTCGGACTCGCTCACCGTCACTGGGATTCCCTTCGTGGTCGTCGGCCAGGCAGTGTCAACGTCAACTGCCAAGCCGACCTCAGCTGTTCTGTGTCACCCTCTCGCAGACATCCTCTCGCAGCTTCCGGCGAGACGTCGAATTCCCTCGTCGATGCGCTCGGGCGTGCTCGATGCGAAGCACAGACGCAGAGCGTTGCGGAACCGGCCGGTCGGCGACAGTGCGGGGCCAGGGATGAATGCGACGCCGTCGGCGAGAGCGGTCTCGAACAGTTCGCGGGTGTCGATTTCGGCGAACTCGCCGCGCAGGGTCAGCCAGAGGAAGAAGCCGCCTTCGGGGTGCGTCGTTGACACGCGGTCGCCGAAGTGGCGCTCGACCGAATCGAGCATCGCGTCCCGGCGTTCGCGGTAGAGAATCCGCAGGCCGGCGAGGTGATCCTCGAGTCCGCCGCGGGCGATGTACTCGGCGACGATGTGCTGGTTGGGCACGTTGGTGCAGGTGTCCATCGCCTGTTTGCCGTTGATGAGCAGTTGGCGCAGCGACGGGTCGGCGTCGACCCATCCGACCCGCCATCCCGGCGCGAGGATCTTGGAGAACGTCCGCACCGAGAAGATCAGCGGATCGTGCGGCGACAGGGTCTGGAACGTCGGGACGTCGTCGCCCGAGAAGCGCAGCAGGCCGTACGGATCGTCATCGATGATGACGGCGCCCCACTCGTGTGCCAGCCGCAACAGCTCGCGTCGACGCTCCTCGGAGAGGGTGACGCCCGACGGATTCTGGAACGTCGGGATCGTGTAGATCGCCTTGGGGGTGCGTCGGGTGCGAGCGACGAGGTCTTCGAGAGTGTCGACCTGCATGCCGTCGTCGTCGACGGGGACTTCGAGAAGCTGCGCGCCATACGACAGCGCGGTGGCACTGCCGTTGGTGTACGTCGGTGATTCGACGACGACGAGGTCGCCGGGGTCGACGAACAGCTTGGACGCGAGGTCGAGGCCCTGCATGCCGCCGGTGGTGATGACGAGGCGGTCGAGGCTCGACGGGGCGGGTGTGGTGGCGAGGTAGTCGACGAGAAGTTGCAGCAGCCGTGGTTCGCCCTCGGTGGCGCCGTAGGTGAACGACGAGTTGTCGAGGATCTCGCCCGCGATCTGCCGGAACTCCGCAGCGGGGACAGCCTCGTCCGCGGGTGAGCCCATCGCGAAGCGCACGATGTCGTGCGTCTGAGAGGCCAGCAGGGATGTCGACGAATCGATCATCGAGCCGACGAGATCCTTCGCACGTCCGGCGAGGGGGAGCGTGTAGTTCATGGTGGTCACTGCTGACACCTCATTTCCTGATCAATTCGCGCGGGAACGCGGTGAAGGTTTCGACGCCCGTCGGGCTCACGCGCACCGACTCGGAGAGCTCAAAACCGTAGTCGTCCATCCACATTCCGCAGACGATGTGGAACGTCATGTTGGTTTCGAGGATGGTTTCGTCCTCGGTGCGAATGCTGATGGTGCGTTCACCCCAATCGGGCGGGTAGCCGATCCCGATGGAATAGCCGAGGCGAGAGGGCTTTTCGAGACCGTACTTGGCGAGAGTCCAGTTCCAGGTCGATGCGAGCTCGCGCGTGGCGACGCCGGGTTTGATCGCGTCGAGAACGTTGTTGAGGCCCTCTGCCGTTGCGCCCGCGACGTAGTCGAGATCCTTCGACGGTGCGCTCAGCGCAACGGTGCGGGCGAGGGGACAGTGATACCGGTTGTGCGCACCGGACAATTCGACGACGACTGCCTCGTCGGGGGTAAAAGTACCCTGGTGCCAGGTCAAATGGGGAGTGTCGGCTGCGGCACCGGTCGGCATCATCGGCACGATCGCGGGGTAGTCACCACCGAACTGGTCGGTGCCGGTGATCTGCGCCTGCGAGATCGCCGCTGCCGCATCACATTGCCGCACACCGACATCGATGGTCTCGATGGCTGCGCGCATCGCCTCCGAACACACCATGCCCGCCTGACGCATGAGCTGAACCTCGGCGTCGGATTTCACCGAACGCACCCAGTTGACGAGTTCGAAGTTGTCGACGAGCTTCCACTCGGGGATGGCGTTGTGCAGAGCGCGGTAGGCCTTGGGAGAGAAGAAGTGTGAGTCCATCTCGAGTCCGACGGAGCCGCCCTTCGATGCCGGTGCGACCTGGTGACGTTGGCGTAGCGCCCACGCGACCCAGTCGAACGGGTGCACGTGCGGGCGGTGCACGTAACTTTCGGGATAGCCGACGATCTGCTCGTCGGGTAGCCAGGTGGTGCGGTGTGCGCTATGTGCGTCCATCTCGCGAGCGAAGAACAGCATCTCGCCGTCGATGGGGACGAACAGCATCTGCGGGGTGTAGAACGACCACGCGTTGTACCCGATGAGGTAGAAGATGTTCGCGGGATCGGTGACGATGATCGCCGAAAGTCCTTGCAGATCCATCAGTTCACGCACGCGGGTCAACCGCTGCCGGTACTCTCTGTCGGTGAAGAGCTGGGCGCCGAGATACACCTATCGCCTCCGTCGGATCGGGGTGGACGTGTAGGTGACGTCGAGGAACTCCTCGATGCCGAGACGTCCGCCCTCGCGGCCGAGGCCCGACTCCTTGATCCCCCCGAACGGGGCCGCGGGGTTGGAGACCAGACCAGTGTTGACCCCGACCATACCCACCGCGAGGCCGGCCGAGATGGCGTCGAGGCGCTCGGCGTCGCGGCTGCAGACGTATCCGACCAGGCCGGCGGGCGTCCTGTTTGCAGCTGCGACCACGGTGTCGTCTGCCTCGATTCCGGAGCCGTCGAACGGGATCAGAGCCGCGACGGGACCGAAGATCTCGGTGCTCATGAGAGCGGACTCGGGGTGTACGTCGGTGAGGACCGTCGGCGGGTAGAAGTGGCCGGGACCATCGGGACGGGTGCCGCCGCACCGAAGCGACGCTCCGCGTCGAACCGCGTCGTCGACGAGCTCTTCGACCTTGTCGACGGCCTTGCGTTCGACGAGGGGGCCGACCTGCGTGCCCTCGGACAGTCCGTTCCCGACGGTGAGTGTTGACATGCGTTGCGTGAGGGCGCTTGCGAACTCGTCCATGACGTCACGATGCACGAAGATCCGGTTGGCCGCAGTGCATGCCTGCCCCATGTTGCGCATCTTCGCGACCATCACGGCGTCGAGTGCGGTGTCGAGATCGGCGTCGTCGCAGACGATGAAGGGTGCGTTGCCGCCGAGCTCCATCGAGGTGCGCATCACCGTATCGGCGGCCTGGCGCAGCAACAGTTTTCCCACCGCGGTGGAGCCGGTGAAGCTGACCTTGCGGGCGAGGCCCGACGACATCCACGCGCCGGCGACCTCACCCGGATCGCTTGTGGTGACCACGTTCAGGACGCCATCGGGCAGACCGGCCTCGCGGAGCACGTCGGCGAGGAGCAGCGAGGTCAACGGTGTCAGCTCCGCGGGCTTGAAGACCATGGTGCAGCCCGCGGCGATCGCCGGGCCGATTTTGCGTGTTCCCATCGCCAATGGGAAGTTCCACGGCGTGATCAGGATGCATGGGCCGACGGGGCGATGACGGACGACGACGCGGTTGCTGCCGTCCGGGGTGAGGAGGTGGTCGCCGCCGATGCGTACGGCTTCCTCGGCGAACCAGCGGAAGAACTCTGCGCCGTAGGCAACCTCGCCGCGTGCCTCGGGGTACGGCTTGCCCATCTCGGTGGTCATCAGGGTCGCGAACTCATCGGCCCGCGCGGTGATGAGTTCGTATGCGCGGTAGAGGATCTCGCTACGTGAGCGGGGACTGGTTGCCGCCCAGTCGGATTGGGCGTCGGCGGCACGACCCAGGGCGTCGAGCGCGTCGTCGGCGTTGCCGTCCGGGACCGACGTGATGACCTCGCCGGTCGCCGGATTCTCTACGTCGAAGCGGCGTTTCGAGGATGTGGGTGTCCAGGCTGTGTCGACGAGCAGTGTCATCGGAGTCCTTCCTCTGGTGATGGCTGTGCGCGGGGTAGTTCTTGTGCAAGGGGCAGCGCCTGTGCGAGCAGTTCGGCGAGGTGCTGCCCTTGGGCGTTGATGAGGGGGTCGGTGGCGGTCAGGTGGTCGACGCTCATCGCGCAGCTGAACCCGTCGGTGATGACCGGAGTTTCCGGCGCGGCACGGAGCGCGGGTGCGAGGGCGTTCTCGGCCACCGCGACGCTGACCTCGTAGTGACCCTTCTCGAAGCCGAAGTTGCCTGCGACGCCGCAGCATCCGTCGGCCGTGGTGACCTCGACACCGAGCGACTTCAGTGCGGCCGTCGAGGCGTGCGCGCCGAAGGCGGCGTACTCGTGGCAGTGGGTTTGGACCGTGACCGATTCGGGAAGGTCTGGGACCTGCAGCCCTGCCTCGACGAGTGTGGGCAGGTGGGCGGCGAAGCTCGTCACTCTTGCGGCGACACGGCGTGCGGCGGGCGAGTTGATCAGTTCTGGTAGGTCCGTGCGCAGTGCGGCCGCGCAGCTGGGTTCGGCGAGGACGAGGGGGCGGTCGGTGCCGTCGTCGAGTCGATCAGCGGTGCGGGTCAGTACCTTTCGAGCGTGGTCGAGCTGACCGGTTGAGATCCAGGTCAGTCCGCAGCACACGTCGTCGCGGGTGGCGACGGTGTCGCCGGTGGCTGCCAGGACGCGCGCCGCGGCGGTTGCGACGTGCGGGCGGAACGCCTTGGTGAAGGTGTCGACGATCAGCACGACGTCGGCGTCGGCGGGGTGGCCGAGTGCGCTCAGTGTCGCGCGCCTGTCCCGGCGAGTGGTGAAGCGGGGCATGGAGCGTCGAGCGTCGAGGCCGCCCGCGCGAGCGGCGAGGCGTCGGGCGAGTGGAGTTTGGAGAACTCGATTCAGCAGTGGTGCAACGGAGGTCGCGACGGGGAGCCAGGCGGGCATCCATCCGAGTGAGTAGTGCGAGAGAGGTCGTAGCCGGCGTCGATAGTGATGCGAGAGGAACTCCGACTTCAGTGACGCCATGTCGACGCCGGTGGGGCAGTCGCTCGAACATGCCTTGCATGACAGACAGAGGTCGAGTGCGTCGGCGACATCGGCAGACTGCCAACCGGATTCGACGCTGGGCGCGGTGCGCACCATGTCTTGTAGAACGCGTGCCCGGCCGCGCGTCGAGTCCTTCTCGTCGCGCGTCGCGCGATAGCTGGGGCACATCACCCCGCCGCTGGTAGTGCGGCAGCGACCGACACCGATGCAGCCCTGCACGGCATGGATGAACGGATCGAGTCCGGTGTGTTCGGGTGAGTGCTCGTCCGGGTCCGCGGAGTGCCACGGTCGGTTCGGAACGTCGGCGAGTGCGAGGTCGGTGGTGATGGGCGCAGGGTCGACGATGCTGCCGGGGTTGAGAATTCCCACGGGGTCCCAGATTCGCCGGAAGTCGTCGAAGGCGCGCAGCATCTCTGTGGAGTACATCAGCGGCAGGAGTGCTGATCGGGCGCGACCATCGCCGTGTTCACCCGACAGTGAACCACCATGAGCAACAACCAGTTCGGCGGCGCGGGTGCAGAACCGCGACATCACCTCGCGACCCTGCTCGGTGCGGAGGTCGAAGGTGATCCGCACGTGCATGCAGCCCGCACCGAAGTGTCCGTACAGCACGCCGGTGAGGTCGAACTCGTCGAGGAGGGTCGTGAAATCCTGCAGGTAGTCGGCGAGACGTTCCGGTGCGACGGCGGCGTCTTCCCAGCCGGGCCACGACTCGTGCGTCGTCGGTGCGTCGCTCTCCGGGTCGACGAGGCGCGCGGACAGTCCGGCGCCGTCTTCCCGGACGCGCCACAGTGCGCGACGTCGGGTCTCGTCGTCGACGAACGCGGCGTCGACCATGCACCCTCGCGTGCGGAGGTGTTCGATCAGGCGCTTGGCGGTTGCGGGGATGTCGGGTTCGGATTGTGCTGCGGCGCTCTCGTTGTCGAGGTCGATGAAGAGCCAGGAGTCGCCGTCGGGGAGGCCAGCTACGGTGTCGGGCCCGCGTCGGGCGGCCATGGTGGCGACGATGCCGCGGTCGATGCCTTCGATGGCCGACGGTGCGAAGGGAAGAATGTCGGGCACGTCGCGGGCAGCGTCTGCCACAGAGCGGTAGCCGACGCAGACGAGTAGCTGAGATGTCGGGGCCGCGACCATTCTGACGGTGGCGCCGACGACGATCGCGCAGGTGCCCTCGCTGCCCACGAGTGCCCGCGCGACGTCGAATCCGTTCTCCGGCAACAGGTGTGCCAGATGGTATCCCGACACCTGGCGGGGGATCTGTTCGAGTTGGGTGCGAAAGGCCGCGAGGTTGCGGGTGGTGAGGTCGGTGAGCTCGCGGGTGAGTTCGGCGGCTCGCGTGGTCGCTGCCGGATCATTCGGCAGTGTGGGTTCGATGCCCGATCGCGTTGCGGTCAGCCGTAATCCGTCAGCGGTGACGAGATCGAGTGCCTCGACGTGGTCGGTGGTGCGGCCGTGGCGCACCGAGTGATTTCCGCACGCGTCGTTCCCGATTGCCCCGCCGATGGTGGCGCGCGACGCCGACGACGGGTCGGGCGCGAAGGTGAGGCGGCCGCCGGTGGCTGTGCGCGCGGCGGCAGCCAGGTGTGTGAGGACGACGCCCGGGTCGACGTGGGCGGTCGCTGACTCGTCGTCGATGTGGTGGATACGCGTCATGTAGCGCGAGAAGTCGAGGATGACGCCGTCGCCGATAGCGTTGCCCGCCATTGACGTTCCGCCACCGCGTGCGGTGAGGGGTGTGCCGAGGCGATGACAGCAGGCCGCGATGCGAGCTACCTCGGCGGCGTCGCGGGGGAAGACAACTGCCACTGGCCGAACCCGATAATTGGATGCGTCGTAGGAGTATTCGGCACGCCGGCGCGACGACGCGTCGACCTCTATGTCGAGCCTGGTGAGCTCGGTGACGATCGGCGGCGTTGGCGTCGTGGGAGTGGGTAGTGGGTGTGGAGCCATTGTGTGTGGCTACGGACCGTCGTTGCGGGCGGCGACGTCGGACAGGGCGGCGCTGAATCGTTCGATGCCGGTGGCGATTTCGTGTTCGGTGACGACGAGGGCGGGAATCAGGCGGACCACGTTGGCCTCGGGTCCGCAGGTGAGGGTGAGCAGTCCGTGCCGGGTGGTGGCCTGCTGGACGGCGAGGGCCGTTGCTGCGTCGGGCACTGCGACGTCGCCGTCGCGGGAGACGAATTCGACACCGACCATGAGTCCGAGACCACGCACATCGCCGACGGCGTCGTAACCGGCTGTGACAGAACGGATTCCGGACAGCATCTGTTCGCCGCGGATGCGTGCGTTCTCGACGAGATCCTCGTCGTCGATGACGTCGAGCGTCGCGATGGCCGCCGCGGCGGCAACGGCATTGCCGCCGTACGTTCCGCCCTGCGAGCCGGGCCACGCCTGGCTCATCAACTCCGTCGGAGCGGCGATCGCGGAGATCGGGAAGCCCGACGCGAGACCCTTTGCGGTGATGAGGATATCGGGAGTGAGGTCGTCGGCGTGCTGATGTCCCCAGAACTTACCCGTGCGTCCGAATCCGGCCTGCACCTCGTCGATGATGAGCAGGATGCCGTGGCGGTCGGCGCGCTCGCGGAGTCCTGCGAGGAAGCGTGGTGGCGTCGGGAGGTATCCACCGTCGCCGAGTACGGGTTCGATGAGGAATGCGGCGGTGTCGTTCGGCGCAACCCGAGAGGCGAGCAGGTAGTCGAGTTCTTTGAGCGCGAAATCGATTGCGGCGTCGTCATTCCAGCCGTAGCGGTAGGCGTAGGGGAACGGCGCCATGTGCACGCCGCCCATGAGTGGTGAGAAGCCCGCGGAGAATCGGGTGCCGGCGCTGGTGAGGCTGGCGGCCGCGACGGTACGCCCGTGGAATCCGCCTTGGAAGACAATGATGTTGGGCTTCGCGGTTGCCATACGGGCCAGGCGCACCGCTGCCTCGACGGCCTCCGAGCCGGAGTTCGCGTAGAAGACGGAGTCGAGGCCGAGGGGGAGGACTGCGCCGAGTTTCTCGGTGAGATCGAGCAGCGGCTGATGCATCACGGTCGTGTACTGCGCGTGGATGATCTTGGTGCACTGCTCCTGAGCTGCGGCGACGACCCTCGGGTGGCAGTGGCCGGTGCTGGTGACCCCGATGCCGGTGGTGAAGTCGAGGTAGCTGTGGCCGTCGGTTCCGTGAATCCACGAGCCGAGTGCGTGATCGACGACGACGGGCGTCGCCTGCTTGAGGATCGGCGACAGCGACGCGGTCTGAGGCGTTGCGGCGAGGGTCATGGGTACACGGTGGACGTAGATCGTCGGATTGTCAACAATTAGACAGGGTGCGGTTTCTGGTGGGTGCGTGCACCGATACGGTGGCGGGTGTGACGTCCACCAAGCCGCAACTCGTCCTCCTCGGCGCCGACGACGCGCCCGGTCCCTACAACCTCGCCGACCTCGAGGCGCTGGCCGACGTGCGGCAGTGCACCGTCGAGACCTTGCCGCAGGTGCTGCCGGGTGCCGATGTTCTCGTCGTGTGGGACTTCTTCTCCCGTGCGCTGCGCGACAACTGGGGCGCCGCAACACAATCGCTGCGCTGGGTGCACGTCTGTGCCGCGGGTGTCGATTCGCTGCTGTTCGACGAGCTCGCCGACTCCGACATCGTGGTGACCAACGCGCACGGCGTCTTCGACCAACCGATCGCGGAGTTCGTGCTGGCGTCGATCCTGGCGCGGGACAAGCGCTTACATGAATCGGCGCGCCTGCAGTCGGCGCACGAATGGGTGTGGCGCGAGACGACGCGGACCGCGGGGTCGTCGGTGCTCGTCATCGGGACCGGGGGTATCGGACGTGCGATTGCGCGGCTGCTGCGCGCCGTCGGGATGCGCGTGACCGGCGCCGGGCGCACGGCGCGTCACGACGACCCCGACTTCGGCGAGGTGCGCGCGACCGACGAATTGAGCAGTTACGTCGGCGAATTCGACAACGTCGTCGTCGTGGCGCCGCTCACCGCGCAGACCGAGGGCATGATCGACGCGTCGGTGCTGTCGGCGATGCGCCCCGACGCGCACCTTGTCAACGTCGGCAGGGGCAGGCTCGTCGACGAGGCGGCGCTGGCCGACGCGCTGCGCAGCGGCGGGATCGGCGCGGCGTCGCTCGATGTCTTCGTCACCGAACCGCTGCCCGACGACAGCCCACTGTGGGACTTGGACAACGTCGCGATCTCGGCGCATATGAGCGGCGACGTTTATGGGTGGCGCGACGAGCTCGCCGATCAGGTGCTCGACAATCTACGGCGGTACGTCGGGGCCGGGTGCGAGGCGGGCGGCGAGGAGTTGTCGACGGCGCTGCGGAACGTCGTCGACAAGCGGCGGGGGTACGTGGCCTCGGGGAGGTGATCTCGACAAGCTCGATCAGC